>NZ_JBSFBM010000166.1:0-14546 GCF_053592955.1 Micromonospora sp. NPDC002411
ATCCTGCCGTAGCGTTCGCCGACGGCGTAACCGGATAACGTTTGAAGCGTGCTCGGCGGTGCTTGCGGGCAGGTCAGGCGCGGGCGGCGGCGAGCACCTGGCCGACCAGGGCACCGGAGGTGCCGGAGCGCTCGTACTCGGGCCGGTTCAGGCTGCCGCCCATCAGCGGCGCCGGGTTGCGGTGCACGGCCGGGCTGTCCGAGCTGACCAGGGCCGCGAAGTGGTACTCGTCGGCGCCCGTCGCCTCGACGATCCGGGTGATGTTGCGCGGGGTGATGCCACCACCGGGCATGACGATGATCCGTCCGGCGGCACGGCGTACCAGCTCGGCGATGAGCGGGGCACCCTCCAGCACGCTGACCTCCTGGCCCGAGGTGAGCACCCGGTGCACGCCCAGCTCGATCAGCTGCTCCAGCGCCGCGTGCGGGTCGCGGGTCATGTCGAAGGCGCGGTGGAAGGTGATGCTGGCATCACCGGCGGCGGCGATCAACCGGCGGGTGGTCGGCACGTCGACGTCGCCCTCGGCGGTCAGCGCGCCGATCACGATGCCGTGCGCGCCGGCTGCGACAGCCGCCCGTACGTCCCGCTCCATGGCCTCGATCTCGAACGGCGAGTAGATGAAGTCACCGGCGCGGGGCCGGACGATCACGTGCACCCGGATCCGGGTGACGGCGCGCAGTGTCGTCTCGATGGTGCCCAGGCTGGGGGTCAGCCCACCGTCGAAGAGCGCGGAGCACAGCTCCACCCGGTCGGCGCCGGCCTCCTCGGCGGCGACCGCCCCCTCGACGCTGTCGATGCAGATCTCGAATGTGCTCATGACTCTTCCTTTTCGGTGCGAGACGACGGCGCTTGAGTGCGAGACGACGCCGCTTCGGTGCGAGACGATGCCGCGGTCCAATCGATGACGGCCGTGACGGCGCCGACCGGTTCGCCGCCGCCGAGCACCGGCACCTGGCGCAGCGCGTCGGCTCCGCCCACAGGTACGCCGACGGCGTCGAGGGCGGCGAGCGCGATGGCGGTGGTGGCTCGGGGTGAACCGTCGACCACCTTGACCGCGACGGCGTGACCATCCGGGGCGGCCACCCCGAGCACGCCCTCGGCCCCACCCTTGGCCAGGACGCCGGGCAGCGCCCGCATCAGGTCGGTGTTGGGGTGCCCGTTCCAGCCGCCCACGTACTCCGGGTACTGGCGCATGGCCTGCGCGACCAGCGCCTCGTCGCTGCCGTCGGGTGCGGTGACCAACGCCTGGAACGTGCGGGCCAGGCCGGTCAGCGGCAGGCCGAACAGAGGTGCGCCGCAACCGTCGACGGCGTGGTGCGCGACAGGCGTTCCGGCCAGCCGAGCGACGGCGGCGGCGGTCTCCCGCTGCAACGGGTGCTCCGGGTCGAGGTAGTCGTGCGTGCTCCAGGACTGGGCGACGCTGGCGACGAGCATCGCCGCGTGCTTACCGGAGCAGTTCATCCGGATCCGGTCGCGCTGCCCGCCGGCGCGGATCAGCCGCTCCCGGGTCGGCTCGTCCTCCGGCCAGTCGACCGGGCAGCCGAGGGCGTCCTCGGTCAGGCCGGCGCCGGCCAGCATCGCCCGGACCACCTCGACGTGCCGGTCGTCGCCGGTGTGGCTGCCGGCCGCGAGCGCCAGCGCCGGGCCCGTCAGTTCGTCACCCGCCGCGACCCGGCAGGCCAGGGCCTGCACCGGCTTCAGGGTGGACCGGGGGAGCACCGGCTCGTCGGGTACGCCGGCGGCGAGGACGACCTCGCCGTCCGGCGCGAGCACCACGACGCTGCCGTAGTGCCGGCTCTCGACGAAGCCGTTGCGGACGACCCGAGCCAGTTCGGCGTAACGGAAGATGGTCACCGGGGGGTGGTCCCTTCGATGAGCGGCGGGGGCAGGTCGGCGTCGCGTCGTCCACGTCGGCCGCCGAAGCGGCCGTTCCGTGCCTGAAGGACGCGGGCGAACTTCGACAGCGAGGCGTTGACCACGAGGTAGATCAGCGCCACCACCAGGAACGTCTGGATCAGCAGATGGGTGTACGACGAGAGCACCTGCCCGCTGTAGAGCAGCTCGGTGTAGCTGACCACGAAGCCGAGCGAGGTGTCCTTGAGCAGCCCGACCAGTTGGCTGACCAGCGACGGGGTGAGCTGGAGCAGCGCCTGGGGCAGGACCACCAGCGCCATCACCTGTCCGCGGCGCAGCCCGACGGCGAGGCCGGCCTCGGTCTGCCCCCGGTCCAGGGCCAGGATGCCGGACCGGAAGATCTCGGCAAACGCCGCCGAGTTGGACACCACCAGCGGCACCACGAGCTTCCAGAAGAGCGGGAAGTTCATCCCGTACTGCGGCAGGGCGAAGAGCGTCACGTAGATGAGCAGCAGGGTGGGAACGGTCCGGAAGATCTCTACGTATGCGCCGGCCAGCCAGCGCAGCGGTCGGTGCGTCGAGAGGCGACCGAGCGCCAGCAGCAATCCGAGTACGGCGCTGAGCACGGCGGTCGCCGCGGCGGCCCGCACTGTGGCCCAGAGGCCGTTGAGCAGGTACCGCCAGATCGGCCAGGTGGTGAACGGTTCCCACCGGGCGGCGGCCAACTCGCCGTGACTGGCGAACTGGTGGATCGCTGCCACGGCGGCGCCGACCAGCAGGACGGCACCCACCACTGTGGCGATCCGGATCCGCCGCTGGGCGCGCGGGCCGGGTTCGTCGAAGAGGATCTGTTGCGTCTTGTTCATCGGACGATCGCCAGCCTTCTTTCGAGCAGGCCGGTGACCTGACCGATGATCAGCGCCAGCAGCATGTAGGCGAGGCCCGCGCCGGTGAAGACGGCGATCGGTTGGGCCTCGACCAGGTTCACGTTGTTGGCTGCCTGGGTCAGCTCGACCACGCCGACGGCGGCGGCCAGCGAGGTGTTCATCAGCAGCGCGATGCAGATGTTGCCGATCGGCTGGATGACCGCCCGCAGTCCCTGCGGCAGGATCACGTGCCGCAGGGACTGCCCGAAGGTCAACCCGATGGCGCGGGCCGCCTCGGCCTGGCCGACGCCGACCGTGTTGATCCCGGCGCGGATCGCCTCGGCCAGGTACGCCCCCTCGTACACGGCGATGACGATCGCGGCGGACGTGAACAGCGGGAACGTGATGCCGATGGTCGGCAGGGCGAAGACGAAGAGCACCAGCAGAGCCAGCAGCGGCAGGTTCTGGAACACCTCGACGTACGCCGTGCCGATGGCGCGCAACAGCGGGACGGGTGCGATCCGCAGGGTGGCGACGACGATGCCCAGCAGCATCGCGCCGACGGTGGTCACGACGGTCAGTTCGACCGTCGTGACCAGGCCGTGGCCGAGCTCGCTCAGGTGGGCGGTGAGGGCGTCCATCGGTACGGGAGGATTCTCAGGATCCGTCGGCGGAACCGAGGGCGGGCGGGGTGGGCGCGCCGCCCTCCACCACCGAGCCGAGGGTGCCTTCCCAGACCTTCGCCCAGGTCCCGTCGGCCTGGATCTTCTTCAGCCAGTTGTTGACGAACTCCTTGAACTGCGCGTCCTCCCGGTTGAGGCCGATGCCGTACGCCTCGGTGGTGAACGGCTCGCCGACCACCTTCATCCCCGGGTTGGCCTTGGCGCCCGACGCGAGCAGCGTGAAGTCCTGCACGTACGCGTCGCCGCGCTTCTGCAGCAGCGCCTGCAACGCCTGCGGGTCGGTGCCGAAGGCGATCTGCTTCGAGCCGGGAGCGGCCGAGGGCAGCGCGGTGATCGCGGGGGTGTTCGCCCCGACGATGACCGTCTTGCCGGCGAGGTCCTTGACGCTCTTGATAGAGGTGTCGTCCTTGCGGACCCCGACCGCGAGGCCGGACGTGAGGTACGGCCCGGCGAACGCGACCTGGGTGGCCCGCTGCGGGGTGATCGTGTAGGTCTGGAAGACCGCGTCGACCGACTTGGCCTGGAGCATGGCCTCCCGGGTCTGGGTGCCGATGGTCGTGGTCTTCACCTCGGGCTTGCCGATGATGTACTTCGCCAGCAGCTTCGCCATGTCGGCGTCGAAGCCCTCGATGGTGCCGCTGACCGGGTTCTGCTGGGCGAGCAGCGGCGCGTCCAGGGACCCGCCGATGTTCAGGTAGCCGCGCTTGCGGATCGCGTCCATGGTCGAGCCGGCCGGGATGTCCGCGTCGGTGGCGACCGGGGCGGCGTCGTACACCGACTGGGCGACCACGCCGTCGCCACCCAGGCCGGGGTTGCCCGGCAGCGTCGGGGCGCTGCTGCCGCTGTCACCGCCGCAGCCGGTGGCGGCGAGGGCCACCGCCACGGCGGTGGCGGTGAGGGCGAGCGAGCGCCGCCCGGTGAAGCTCATCTTGAGGATTGACATGACACCCTCCCGTTGGGGGCTAGTGCTGGAGGATCTTGGAAAGGAAGTCGCGGGCCCGCTCGGTGCGCGGAGCTGCGAAGAATTCGTCGGGGGCGCCGGATTCGACGATGCGGCCGTCGTCCATGAAGACGACCCGGTCGGCGGCGCGGCGGGCGAAGCCCATCTCGTGGGTGACCACGATCATGGTCATCCCCTCGCTGGCGAGGGAGACCATCACGTCGAGCACCTCGTTGACCATCTCCGGGTCGAGCGCCGAGGTCGGCTCGTCGAAGAGCAGCACCTTCGGTTGCATGGCCAGTGCCCGGGCGATCGCCGCCCGTTGCTGCTGCCCACCGGAGAGTTGGGCCGGGTGGTGGTTCGCCTTGTCGGCGATTCCGACGCGTTCCAGCAGGGCCATCGCCTGCTGACGCGCCTCGGGGCGGGCGATCCTGCGGACCCGGGTGGGGCCGAGGGTGACGTTGTCCAGCACCGTCTTGTGCCCGAAGAGGTTGAAGGACTGGAAGACCATGCCGACGTCGGCGCGTAGCCGGGCCAGCGCCCGCCCCTCCGCCGGCAGCGGCTCACCGTCGATCTCGATGCTGCCCTGCCCGGCCGTCTCCAACCGGTTGAGGCAGCGGCACAGTGTCGACTTGCCGGAGCCGGACGGCCCCACCACGACGACCACCTCGCCGGCGGCCACCGTGAGGTCGATGTCCTTGAGCACGTGCAGCGGGCCGAACCACTTGTGCAGGCCGCGTACCGACACCATGGGTCGGTCCGCACCCGTCGTCTCCGGTGCCACCAGACGGCCCTACTTTCTTCGACAACCGAACTAAGTAAGCTTCATATCGAACCAACAGCGCCATCTAAAGGTAGCCAACAAACTAAGTCAACCGGTTGCTTGAACAAACTGCGGATGCTATGAACCTGACGTGACGATTGACGACGCGCCGCGCGAAGCCCTCCGGGGTGGTCCCCGGGAGCTGCTGCGGTGGGTGGCCACCGGAGCCGCCGTCAGTCGCGCCGACCTGTCCCGGCTCTCCGGGCTCTCGCCCTCGACGGTCTCCCAGCGGGTCGAGGCGTTGATCAACCAGGGGTTGCTGGAGGAGGCCGGCGCCGGGCAGTCCCGGGGCGGACGGCGACCGCGTCAGCTCGCCGTACCCACTGGCGGTGCCGTGGTCGGTGCCATCGACCTCGGCGCCCACCACGCCCGCATCGGCACACTGGATCTCTCCGGGCGGGTGGTCCAGGGCCGCACCCTGCCGGTCCGCATCGAGGACGGTCCGGAGACCGTGCTCGGCGCGCTGCTGGCCGAGGTCACCGCGCTGGCCTCCGGCGGCGGGGCGGTGTCTTCCGGCGGCGCTGACGGCGCGTCGCTGGCCTCTGGCGGCGGCGCGGCGGGCGCGCTGCGGGGCGTCGGCATCGGCATACCCGGCCCGGTGCAGCACTCCACGGGACGGATCGTCAGCCCGTCCCGGATGCCCGGCTGGAACGGCTTCGACGTCGCGGCCTTCTGCGCCGACCGCGTCGACGTGCCGGTCATCGTGGACAACGACGCCAACCTGATGGCGCTCGGCGCGCACCGCACGGCACACGCCGAGATGGACCACGCGGTCTACATCAAGGCCGGCACCGGAATCGGTTCCGGGGTGATCTCCAGTGGACAGTTGCACCGGGGCGCCCAGGGTTCCGCCGGGGACATCAGCCACTGCCGGGTGGTCGCTGATCCGGCGCCGCTGTGCAGCTGCGGCAACGCCGGCTGCCTGGAGGCGGTGGCCAGCGGCGCAGCCCTGGTCACCGCGCTACGCGAGCAGGGCGTACCGGTCGACGACCTGACCGGCGTGCTCCGCCTGATCGACGACGGCGACCGGCACGCCACGGCGCTCGCCCGGCAGGCCGGACGGGCCATCGGCGAGATCCTGGCCGTCGTGGTCAACTTCTTCAACCCGCAGGTGGTCGCCATCGGCGGTCGACTCGCCGACTGTGAACCACTGCTGGCCAGCATGCGGGCCACCCTCTACGAGCGGTGCCTCCCGCTGGCCACCCAGACCCTGCTCATCGAGCGGGTCGCCACCAGTCAGGACATCGGCATCACCGGTGCCGCCCACCTGGTGATTGACCACGTCGTAGCGCCCGCCTGACCTCGCTGAAACCGACCGCAATGGTCACCTAAGGTGACCCGGTAGCGGTGCTGGCGACCGCCGGCTGCGGCCTGTCGGCACCGGCGTCCGGGCAGGCCGAAACCCCACGCTCCGGCCTGAGTACGCAGAGCTCAGCTCCGAGCCCCGACGACACGCCGACCTCCAGCCCGACTCCGGAGATCCCTACCGACGCGCAGATCCCCACCAGGGCCGCCGGCACGTTCACCACCGCCACCGCCACCGCCACCGCCACCGGCACCGGTCGCGTGATCGGCAAGGGCAAGAAGCGGCTGCGCTACAGCGCCTCGGTGGAGAAGGGCATCGCCTGGGGTGACGTCCCCGCCTGGAAGCCGGACCGGTTCGCCGCGAGCATCGAGCAGGTGTTGGCCGTACCGAACGGGTGGGCCACGTCGGCACAGCACCCGGTCACCAACGCGGCGGTGAACCTGACCCGGGCCTCCTGGTCCCCTCCAGCGGGGTCAGCACCTCCACTGTCGACGTCGACGTGCGGCTCGCGACACCGAGGACGGTGGACAGACTCTGCGGCGCGAGTGGCGTCGACACCGAGGGCGTCTACTCCTGCAAGTACGGCAAGACCATCATGATCAACCCGGTTGACGAGTATCCCTCGAAGACCGGTTGCGCGGCGAACATGCCCGATGCCGACAACCGTGTCACCTGTACGGCGGCCCTACGCCGAGGTAACTGCCAGCAGCCGCCCGTCACACCTGGCGGACAACCCCTTGCCCCATGGGAACAGCGCACCGTCGTGCCTGCACGGTTATGGACGTGGTGGTGTCGGGTTGATCTGTTCGGCCTTCCTACATCGCGACCGGGAGCATTTCGATCCAACAGGACGCGACCTTTGGTGCCAGCAGGGTTTGGGCCTCGTCGGCGTCCTCCTGAGTCAGGAACACTCCGGCGCCAGAAATCTTTGGCCTGTCGTCCTGGCCCACGTCTGCCAGGAGGACGAAGACGTAGCGGAACCGATCACGGCGCGTCTGCACATGGTGCTCGGCGTTCAACGCATCAACGAGATCCTGGACGGGGGCGGTGTTGAACCCTGGGTTCAGGCCGTCCAGAGGGTCCGTAGGCCATCGTCGCATGTACGCGTCTGCGCTGTTGAAGAAGCTGCCTTGAATGCGGGGCAATATGCCTTCGTCCCAGCCGACAGCCATGCTGACGACGTAGTCGGACCGGCCTTGGCTCTCCAATATGAAGACCCGGTACCCGTGGTCAGCATGAACGCCGGGGAGAGACATCATGATCCGGCCCGCTTCCCCAACGGTCGCACACCTGATGACGAGCCCCGCATAGCCATCACGGATCTTGATGGCCGCCACCGGTTTGAACAGCAGGTCGATCGTCGTCTCGTGCTCGTCGTCGACTGGATTGCTGCGCAGCAGCAACTGGCCGTGGCTTGCCGAGTAGGCCTCCATGGCAAACCGACGGTTGCTACGGAAGATGTCGGCACCCGGGACCAGCTCATGATCTTGCTTGAGCCAAGCGCGCGCAGTCATGGGGCCATGGTTCAGGCGGCGGACCGCCGCGGTCAAACGACGTCACCGCAGACGCTTCCGTCGCGAAGCTGCGGCACCCCTAGGGTCCAGGCGAGCAGCCGGGCTGGCACGTCGCGGATGCAGACCCTGCTCGGTGGCATGCACCGCAACGCACTCCTCTCGATAGGCGAGCTCCTCCCACGCTCGGCCGCCCGCCTCGGGTGCCGCCCGTCACCCGAGCGATTGAGCAGGTCACGGGCGGGGTAGGGGCCCTCCTCGCGGAAGATCATCGGCGGCCGTCCCGGTCCGCCCGGCGAGAGGGGCATCACCGGTGCGGACGTGGGGGCGCGACGCCGTCGCGCGGTTGCGGGGTGACGGGATGACCGTGGTCGAGCTGACCGCCGCCGCGGTGGTCGCCTGGATCGTGGCGGCGGTGGTGATCGGTCACCCGGACCCGTTCTTCGCCCCGACCGCCGCGCTCGTCGTGCTCGGCGAGTCCCGCGGGCGACGGCTGCGGCAGACCGTCGAGATCCTGCTCGCCGTGGCCGCCGCCGTACTCGTTGCGGAACTGCTGGTGTACGCGCTGGGCCCGGGAACCGGCACGGTCCTGCTGGTGCTGGTGCTGACCACCACGACGCTCGTGGTGATCGGGGCCCGCCGTGCCCTGGTCGTGCAGGCCACCGTCTCGGCCATGTACCTGGTCGTGGTCGCCGCGCCGAGCGGGACGCTGATGCCGTTCCGCTTCGTCGACGCGCTCATCGGCGGCGCGGTGGCGCTGGCCGCCAGCCAGCTGACGGCCGCCCGCGACCCGCTGGCACCGCTGGTGGCGCAGGCCCGGCGCAGCTACACCGACCTGGCCGACCTGCTCGACCAGGTGAACGCGGCGCTGCAGGGCTGCGACGAGGATGCCGCCCGCGCCGCGCTGGACCAGGCCCGGCAGGTGGACGACTGCGTCGCCCAGATGCAGGCCGCCGTGCTCGCCACCGGTGAGACGCTGCGGCTGGGACTGCGCCGCCGGCACCTGGGCAAGCTCGTCGACGTGGAGGCGACGCTGCGGCAGCTCGACTACGCCGCCCGCAACATCCGAGTGCTGGCCCGGGCCAGCGTGACCCTGACCCGCCGGCACACCGCCACATCGCCGGAGCTGGCCGCCGCGATTGGCGCGCTGACCGCCGTCGTACGGTTGGCCGGGGAGACTCTGGCCCGCGATCTCAGCGGCGCCGACGCCGACCGGCACGCGCAGCGGGCCGACGCGGCGGCCCTGGAGGCGGTCCGGATCGCCGCGGCCCTGCTGCGGACCGATCCGCCGCTGCCGGTCACCATGATCGTCGGGCAGATCCGGGCGACCGCGATCGACCTGCTGCGCGGCGTCGGCCACGACGACGTGACGGTGCTGGACCGGGTGGACGAGGCGCTCGGTCTGAGTCGGGCGTGACGCCCGGCCACGCGAGGTAGCGCTCGGACAGCGCGTACCGCAGCAGCACCACGTGGCCGAAACCGCGCTCCACCAACGCCTTGTCGATCCACAGACCGGCAACATACCCCTCTGATCCCTGCGGATCGACTGCTCGCCGCCAGCGAGGCTGCTCACCGGGTGGGTGTCCCAGGAGATCCCCGAGACACCCACCGAAGCCTCAGCGGGAAATGTGGGTCGAGCGCACGAAGTTTGCCCAGGCGGTGGGGGAGAAGGTGAGAGCTGGGCCGTGCGAGTCTTTGCTGTCGCGTACGGCGACGATGCCGGGCAGGTTGTCAGCGACTTCGACGCACTCGCCGCCGTTGCCGCCGCTGCGAGTGCTCTTGCGCCAGTGGGCGTCGGTCAGATCAGCCATGGTGGACCTCCCCGATGATCTTATTGATCAATTGGAACGATTGTCCCTCATCAAGGCTGCGGTTGAGCAGCCCCACCCAGACCTTCTCGTACGCGGCGAATTCGGCGGGCCGGTCGAGGTACAGCGAGCCTGTCCACGATTCGCTGTAGACCACAGGCGGCTCGGGAGTGCTTCGGTTGCCAAGCGGAAAGTCCAAAAGAACGAACTCGCCGCCCACCGCACCGTAGTGAGGGCCGGCAGCGAGCGGCAAGATCCGAATCGACACGTTCGACATCCGAGTCATCGCCAGAAGGTGGTGGAGTTGCCCGGCCATGGTCTCGGCGTCGTCCACCGGCCGGAGGAGCACCGACTCACAGAGCACCACCTGCACCTGCGGAGCGCGGGGTAGGCGACGGGTCAGCAGCGACTGCCGTTGCAGTCGAAGCTCGACAGCGCGCTCCCGGTCATCGTCGCTCATCTCGGGCTGGTCGATGCGGTAGATGCCCCGGGCATAGTCGCGGCTTTGGAGGATGCCGGGCACGAGACTGTTCTTGTAGAAGCGGAGCTTCGACGCGGCGGATTCGAGGCCCACGTACAACTCGAACCATTCCGGGACGGCGTCACCGTACGCGTGCCACCACCCCTTCGCTTTCGTCTCGCCGGCCAGTGAGGTCAGCGCCCGGGTCAGCTCGCCCGTCGCCCCGTACAGCTCGCACATCGCTCGGACGTCGACGCCGCGCACCGAGCCGAGCCCGCTCTCGATCCGCCACACCTTCTGGCGGCTGCACTCCAGCGCTTCGGCGACCGCGTCGAGGGTCGCCCCCGCCTCGGTGCGCAGGTCACGCAGCGCCCTGCCGAGCTGGCGTCGGGGCACCGTCGAGCCCATGTCATCGGCCACCCGGCTCTCCTTCCTGTTGAGTTTTGCAACATCCCGACAGCCGTTCTGCAACAGGGAAATGTTGCGCACAAATACCGGAACAGTGTGAGTCGACATTCATTGCGATGGTGCATCTGACCTTACAAGATTGGTCCGACAACGGCGATGGGTGCGCAATTCCCACGCCAATGGACGTCGAACAATTGCGAGGAAGGGTGGTGCTGCTTCGTGCGCGCGTTTCTCCGTCATCTCCGGGCCGAGCCACCACGGCCGGCGTTCTACCGGGCGACCAACTACGTACCCCTGAAGCCCTGGCAGGTCCGCGACCGCAGCTTCACCCGACGTGGCCGCCGTGGGGTGGACGCCGTGGAGGTCGCCGAGTTCCTCGACCGCGTCGCTCATGATCTGGCCGAGGTGTACGCGGCGCTGGGCAGCAGCCGGCGGGAGACGGAGCGAATCAAGGACGCGTTGAAGTCCTGGCAGTCCCGGCGCGCCCGCGAGGATCTGGCGGCCCGCCGGTGAGCGCCCGCTGGGTGGCGCACCTGCCGTTCACCGCCGCCGACCTGCCGGCTGCCCAACAGTTCGCCGGCACCCTGGCCCGCTCCCTGACCTTCCTCACCGAAGTGGACGCTGGGGAAACCACGGTGTCCGCCGAGGACGCGCAGGGCGTACGCCATCGGGTGTTCTGCGACCTGCCGCTCGACGGCGGCCGGCGGTGCGTGCGGCGGGTGGAGCACGACGGTGACTGCGCGTCTCGGCGGTGTCGGTGACCGCCGTTCCTGTCGTCGTCTGCCCGGACTGCGACGGGATGACTTTCACGCTGGAACCGTGCCGGTGCACCACCTACGGCGACCGGTTCCTCGCGGACGCCGACGTGCTCGGGCCGCCTGGGGAGGCGTACCGGCCGAAGCCCTCGACCTGCGCGAACTCGGCTGACCCGGAATCGGCTGTCAGTCGGGCGCGACGAGCGGGCGGAAACGACACTGCCCGGCCGGTGCGTCTCCGCGCCGGCCGGGCAGTCCGCTATGACTGGTCAGCTCGTGGTCAAGCCCTGCAGACCCTTGAGCATTTCGGCGAAGTCGAGGGTTTCCGCCGTCGGCGGCGCCTCTACCGTCACCGCCTTGCCGTAGTCGGTGTAGTCCATCAGCAGATCGCCCAGCGGGCCCATCTTCAGGGCCGCCCGGCGGGGCCGGTACTGCTCGTCGACCCACAGGTCGGTGGTGATCTCCTTGACGCCCATCTTGGTCATCTGCTGCTCGACGCCCGCCCGCAGCTTCGCGTCCATCTGCTGAAGGTGGGTCGCCACCGGGACGGTGACGGTGTAGTGGACGGTGGCCGCCCCGTTCACCGTCTCCTGCCCGACCACCTTGGTGCCCTCGGTGGCGAGCAGCGTCTTGACCTGCTTGGTCGGGTCGATGTCCTCGAACTGCTTGCCGAAGTTCATCCCGGCCTGCTCACCGGCGGCGCTCAGGTCCATCTTCATCCAGCGCTTGCCGTTCATCTCCGCGCGGTCCGCAGCGGGGATCTCGACGTAGACGACCGCACCGACCATCCGGACGACGGTCGGGTCGCCCTTCGGGTCCTGCACCGTCATCTCGGCCTTGACCGGGTCGCCGAGGTCGATGACGCCGCGCATCTCGACCTTCTCGCCGCCCGCCGTGCCCGTCATGCTCACGGTCACCGAGTCACTCTTGGTGGTGGCCTCGGCGGTCTTCTGCAGCGACCCCTTCAGGTCACTGGCCAACAGCTCCAGGACGCTGGGCTGCTTGGGCGCGTCGGACCCGCCGGACGTCGTGCCGCACGCGGAGACAGCGAGCGCGGTGAGCGCCGAGACCGCCACCGCCACGGACTTCTTGCCAAATGCCACGTACACGCCTCTTCCCCGCAGGAATCCGGGCTTCCCCCGAATTGATCGACGACACGCTAGCCCACACGACCGACATCCGGGCACCGCGTTTCGTCGATATCGGGGTGTCCGAGCCAGTGGGGGACACCCCGATATCAGCGGGCGACGGTCACTCCGGGACGCGGCGGTAGGCGCCGTCGCTGGCCGAGGTGGCCATCGAGGCGTACGCGCGCAGCGCCGCCGACACCGGGCGCTGCCGGTCGGTCGGGGTGTACGGCTTGTCGCGCTTCTCCTCCGCCACCCGCCGTGCCTCCAGCTCGTCCTCCGGCACGTTGAGGGAGATCGTCCGGCTCGGGATGTCGATGACGATCTCGTCGCCGTCGTGGACCAGCGCGATCAGCCCACCCGAGGCGGCCTCGGGGGAGACGTGCCCGATGGACAGGCCGGAGGTGCCACCGGAGAAACGGCCGTCGGTGAGCAGCGCACAGGAGCGGCCCAGCCCGCGTCCCTTGAGGAACGAGGTGGGGTAGAGCATCTCCTGCATACCGGGACCACCCTTGGGGCCCTCGTACCGGATCACCACGACGTCGCCGGCGACGACCTGCTTGGCGAGGATCGCTGTCACCGCGTCGTCCTGCGACTCGTACACCTTCGCCGGGCCGCGGAAGGTCAGGCAGTCGTCCGGCACGCCGGCGGTCTTCACCACGCTGCCGGCCGGCGCCAGGTTGCCGTGCAGGATGGCCAGACCGCCGTCGGCGGAGTAGGCGTGTTCCCGGTCCCGGATGCAGCCGCCGGCCGCGTCGGTGTCCAGCGACGACCACCTGTTGGTGGTGGAGAACGGCTCGACGGTGCGCACGCCACCCGGCGCGGCGTGGAACAGCTCGACCGCCTCCGGCTTCGGGGAGCCGCCGCGCACGTCCCAGTCGGTCAGCCACTGCGCCAGCGAGGGGGAGTGCACGGCGTGCACGTCCCGGTTGAGCTGCCCGGCCCGGTCCAGTTCGCCGAGGATCGCGGGGATGCCGCCGGCCCGGTGCACGTCCTCCATGTGGTAGTTCGGGGAGTTGGGCGCGACCTTGGCCAGACACGGCACCCGCCGGGAGATCGCGTCGATGTCGGCGACGCCGAAGTCCATCTCCGCCTCCCGGGCGGCGGCGAGCAGGTGCAGCACGGTGTTGGTGGAGCCGCCCATCGCCACGTCCAGGGCGACAGCGTTCTCGAAGGCGGCCTTGGAGGCGACCACGCGCGGCAGCACCGAGTCGTCGTCGCCGTCGTACCACCGCTTGGCGATGTCCACGACGGTGCGGCCGGCCTCGACGAACAGTGACTTTCGCGCGGCGTGGGTGGCCAGCGTCGAGCCGTTGCCGGGCAGCGCGAGCCCGATCGCCTCGGTGAGGCAGTTCATCGAGTTGGCGGTGAACATGCCGGAGCACGAGCCGCAGGTCGGGCAGGCGGAGCGTTCGATCTCGCCGAGCTGCTCGTCGGTGACCGACTCGTTCGAGGAGGCGATCATCGCGTCGATCAGGTCGATCTTGCTGTGCACCACGCCCTCGATCGCCATCGTCTTGCCGGCCTCCATCGGGCCGCCGGAGACGAAGACGGTCGGGATGTTGAGCCGCAGCGCGGCCAGCAGCATCCCGGGGGTGATCTTGTCGCAGTTGGAGATGCAGACCAGGGCGTCCGCGCAGTGCGCGTTGACCATGTACTCCACCGCGTCGGCGATCAACTCCCGGCTGGGCAGCGAGTAGAGCATGCCGCCGTGACCCATCGCGATGCCGTCGTCGACAGCGATGGTGTTGAACTCCCGGCCCACCCCGCCGGCCTCGGCGACCGCGTCGGCGACCAGGCCACCCATGTCCTTGAGGTGTACGTGACCAGGCACGAACTGGGTGAAACTGTTGGCGATGGCGACGATCGGCTTGCCGAAATCGTCGTCGGTCATCCCGGTGGCCCGCCAGCGCCCACCGTACGAGCCCAGCACACCGATGGTCAGTCCGCCGCCGTGCGTCATCCGTCGCTCCTCCCCAGGTGCGGTCCGCGCCGGTTTCCCGCT
>NZ_JBSFBM010000167.1:0-14447 GCF_053592955.1 Micromonospora sp. NPDC002411
GCGCGGGCCTGGCGGAACGCGTACCGGAACAGCGGGGTCGGCGCGGTCAGGGTGATCTCGACGTCGATCCGAACCAGGCCATCCGGCTCGGGGCGCAACCGGGTCTGGTTTCGCACAGTGGTGGCCGGCCACTGACGGGCCACCATGACGATCTCGTCGTCCTCGTTGATCAGCACGTCCGCGTGGTACGTGGTCTTGAAGTGCAGCGGGCCGGCCGCCAAACGGTCGTTGATCGTGTAGCTGGCCTGCGCACCAGGTCGGGGCGGCAGCCGGCGGACCCGGACGATCAGCGGATGCAGCTCGCCCTGCCGGGTCAGGTCGCTGAGCATCGCCGCCGCGTGGGCCGGCGAGCACCGGGCCTGGACGGTGTAGCTGAAGGTATCGCTGGTGAGCACACCGTCTCCCGCCGTCGATGGTCGCACGATCGTCCCCTACCGATGTCTGACTGGCAACGCCCCGGCCGACGAACCCAGGGCGGCAGGACAGGGAGCTACTATTTGTCGCATTAGTGATGAATTACCCAAACGTGCTGGGGGCGGACACCATGAACGGCGACGATCCGGTGAGCGGGCACGTGATGGTCTTCGCGCCCACACCACAGCTGACCGTGACCCTGGACCAGCCCAACGACCACCCCGAGTTGCACCTGCACCCCGGCGGGCAGGGGGTCTGGCAGGCCCGGATGGTGATGTCGCTCGGCGTCGACGTGGTGCTCTGCGCAGCCCTCGGCGGCGAGATCGGCCAGGTGTTGGAGCCACTGCTGGTCAGCGAGGGCGTCGACCTGAAGGTGGTGGTCCGTGACTCCGGCAGCGGCGGGTACGTGCACGACCGCCGGGGCGGGTCCCGGCAGGAGATCGCCGACGTACCCGGGCAGCCGTTGAGCCGACACGAGCTCGACGAGCTGTACAACCTGGCCCTCGGCGAGGGCCTGAGGGCCGCTGTGAGCATTCTCAGCGGGCCGAACGCGCCGTGGCTCGTCCCCGCCGACCTGTACCGGCGTTTCGCGGCGGACCTTGGCGCCAACGGCGGCCGGGTCGTGGTCGACCTCTCCGGCGATCATCTCGCCGCGGTGCTGGAGAGCGGCGTGTTCTTCCTCAAGGTGAGCCACGAGGAGTTGATCCGCGACGGCCGCGCCCGCACCGACGACACCGTCGAACTGACCCAGGCCATGTACGAGCTGCACGCGGCCGGCGCCGAGACGGTGGTGGTGAGCCGGGCCGACCAGCCAGCGCTCGCGCTCATCGACGGGGAGTTGTTCGAGGTCGAGATGCCCCGACTGGAGGCCGCCGACCCGCGTGGCGCGGGCGACTCGATGACCGCCGGGGTGGCCGCCATCGTGGCCAGCGGCGGAGACATCCGGACCGCCATCCGGACCGGTGCCGCGGCCGGCGCGCTCAACGTGACCCGGCACGGCCTGGGCACCGGACGGCTGGACTCGATCACCGGCCTGGTGGACCGGGTCCGACTGGTGCCGGCGGACAGCCGGCCACAGGAGCGGACTACCCCTGACGAACTGGCCGACCGGGTGGTCGACCGATGACAGTGCGGGTGTTGATCACCAACGACGACGGGATAGCCGCGCCCGGCATCCAGGCCCTCGCCTGGGCGGCCGTGCAGCGGGGCCTGGACGTGGTGGTCGCCGCGCCACTGGAGGAGGCGAGCGGCACCAGCGCCGCGATGAGCGCCATGGAACGGGACGGGAGGGTCGTCGTGAACGACCACCCGCTACCGGACCTGGCGGGAGTGCCGGCGTACGGAGTGGGCGGCTCCCCCGGCTTCATCACGCTGATCGCCCTGCACGGCGCGTTCGGCCCACCGCCGTCGGTGGTGCTCTCCGGCATCAACCGGGGCGCCAACGCCGGCCGGGCCGTTCTGCACTCGGGGACGGTGGGGGCCGCGTTCACCGCCGCCACGAACGGGTGTCGCGCGATGGCGGTCTCCCTCGACGTGCTCTCCGCGGGTGAGGCGACAGCGGCGAGCGGCGGCGCCGCGGTGGATGCCGCAGCCCGGGTGCGGGACGCCGAGCGGCACTGGAGCACCGCCGCACGGGTCGCCCTTGATCTGCTCCCCCGGTTGCGATCCGCGCCGTTGGAGAGCGTGCTGAACGTGAACGCGCCGGACCTGCCGCACGGGCAGTTGCGCGGAGTGCGTCGCGGCGCGCTGGCCAGCTTCGGCCAGGTGCAGATGACGGTGGCCGAGTCCGGTCACGGCTTCGTGCGTACCTCGTTGGAGGAGCCGGGGCAGGCCGCGCAGCCCGGCACGGACGTGGCGTTGCTGGCCGCCGGGTACGCGTCGGTGACGGCCATCCGGGCGGTCACCGAAGCGACCGACGTCGACCTGACCGGGCTGGACGAGCAGACCTGACGTGGTGTCGGGCGCGCTCAGGCGCCGGGCAGCACCTCGGGGGTGGCGGCACCGGCGAAGTAGGGCTCGGGGGCACCGAACAGGCCGAGCAGGCCGGTCACCCACAGCTGCCGGTGCACGAACCGGCTCGGCTCGGTGACCACCAGCTTGACGTCGCTGACCTCGGCCGTCTGGAAGCCGGCCACCATGGCGCTGATGCCGACGGAGTCGATGAAGGTGACCAGCCTCATGTTGAGCTCGATGCGCAGGGGCCGACCTTTGGCCAGCACCTCCGCGATCGCTTCGCGCACCTCGTACGCTGTGTCGACGTCGATCTCGCCCCGCGGGGCGATCTCCACGACACCACCGGACAGAACCGACTTCACGATCGACAGGCTCACGCGAGCACCTCCACCCGCCCGTCCCCCGGGCGCCTCATCAGTACGCGGGCCGCGACCGAGAGTATTCCTCCAACGGCCTCGGTCGCCACCCCTCGGGATGAGCAATTCGCGGATCCGAGCCAACAAAGCGGCCCATATCCGTACTTTTCAGTATCTGATTACTCAACACTTTTCGTTATCTGCGCCTCGTCGATCAGTCGTGACCGACGCGTCGCCGGACCAGGGTAGCCGTCCGGGCCCGGCGCGCCGGACAACCGCCCCACGACCTACGCCCGTCCCGCGTGCCACCGGCGTGTCGTCCGCGCCCAGCTGCCCTGATCGGCGCCCGTGGTTGCCGTTCCGTCCTAGCATCGGGGCGGGACACCCACCGTGACGGAGAGGACCTTCAATGATCAAGCGACTTGCGGGGCTGGCTGGCGTCGGCGTACTTCTCGCCCTCGTACTGGCCTGCGGTTTCGGCGGAGGCGACGGCGATGACGACGATGACGACGACTTCGCTCAGGGCGTTGCGGCAGTGGCGGTGCGCTGAGGTTGCGGCGTGCCGGGTTTGCGCCCGGGCGACCCTGGGCACTGGCGGGGTAGGCGAACCGTGACGCGCTGAACAGACGCCGAAGTCCGAAGTGGCCGGCGGCTTCGGCACCCAAGGAGGTAACCACGATGTTCGGAACCAACCTGCTGGACCGCCGCAGCAAGCCGGAGCGGATCGCGGACCAGGCCTGGGAGCACCTGCTCTCGGCCGTCAGCTCCGCCGGAGACAGTGTGCGGGACACCGCACGGTCGGCCCGCCGCAACAGCAGCGACCTGGCCGACGGCGCCGGTGACCTGGTGGGCTCCGCCGCCGAAGAGGCGCGACGCCGCGCCTCGCTGGCCTTCGACGCACTGGCCGGTCGCCAGCCGGCTCTGCCCTGGACACTGCTGATCGGCGCAGCGCTCGTCGGCGCGGCGGTGGGCTGGGCCGTCGGTTCCGCCGCGCGGGCCGCCGGCAGCCGGGACAACTCCTCCGTCGACGACGTGGAGTTCGTCGACGTCGACCGTCCCAACTCGCCTGCGGTCTGAGCACACGTTCCCGTACCCCCGGGCCCCGATCGACGTCTGTCGAACGGGGCCCGTACCGCTGGGTCGGGTACGGGTTGGGGCCGGTCCGCCGGGTGCCGGACCCCTCAGGCGGCCCGGCGGACCGGTGCTCGGGTGGTGGTGGTGATCTTGGTGGTGGTGGTGCACACCCCGGGGGACGGGGTCGACCGGGGTGTGCGTCGTGGCCCGGGGGACGAGCACGACGACGGGGACAGAGTTGCCCTGGCTCCACCACCCGACGCGACGGCTCCCGCGATCGAGGAACGCGATTACCGTAACCGAAATGTGCTCGTGATGGAAGCGCTCCCATGGATGAAACAACCACCATGTCACCCTGTCCGGGCGAGGACGGTTCACCCGGAGCGACGGCAGGTTCGACGTCGGCGGGCCTCCGGCTGCACGTCGCCGCCCGGCTCGCCACCGGAGCACGGGAGGAGGACAGATGGCCATCGCGGAGATCAGCCGCACCGACCAGGACATCCAGTCCGCCGTACTCGACGAGCTGACCTGGGAACCGCGGGTGCAGCCGCACGAGATCGGCGTGACCGTCGCCGAAGGCGTCGTCACGCTGACCGGCCGAGTGGACAGCTACGCGAAGAAGTGGGCCGCCGAACGCGCCGCGCACCGGGTCGCCCGGGTCCGGGCGGTCGCCAACGACCTGGCCGTGCAACTGGCCACCGGCGCGGAGCGCACCGACCCCGACCTGGCCGCCGCCGCCAGCCACACGCTGGAGTGGGACGCGTTCGTGCCCATCGAGAAACTCCAGGTCACCGTCTCGGCCGGCTGGGTGACGCTGCACGGCGACGTCGAGTGGGAGTACCAGCGCCGCGCTGCCGAACGGGCGGTCGGCCGACTGACCGGCGTACGCGGGGTGAGCAACGGCATCGCCGTCCAACCGGCCGCCCCGCCGGACGGTCGGAACCTGGCCGAGCGGATCGTCGACGCCCTCGCCCGAGCCGGGGCGACCGAAGCCGAACGGATCAGCGTCCGGGTGCACGGCGACACGGCGGTGCTCGCCGGGTTGGTGCACTCGATGCCCGAGCGGGCCGAGGTCGAGCAGGTGGCGTGGTCCGCACCAGGTATCCGCGAGGTGCAGAACCACATCGCCGTCGCCCCGGTGCTGCGGTGAGCGCGCGCCACGCGCGGCGCTGAGCGAGCACGGAACCACCCGAGGTGGGTGAGTCCGCCTCACCCACCCCGGGAGCAGGCTGGTGGCATGAGTGATCCGAACGGGCTGATCCAACCGGGGCACGCCGCGCCCGACTTCACCCTGCCGGCCACCCCGGCCGGGGACCCGATGGGGCCCGAGCAGTTCCACGGCCGACCGGTCGTGCTCGCCTTCTACCCCGCCGACTGGAGCCCGGTCTGCGGTGACCAGATGTCGCTCTACCAGTCGGCGGCACCCGTCTTCGCGCAGTATGAGGCGGTCGTGCTCGGCATCTCGGTGGACAGCATCTGGTCGCACCGGGCGTTCGCGGAGAGCCGGGGCATCGAGTTCCCCCTGCTGGCCGACTTCGAGCCCAAGGGCGAGGTGGCCCGTGCCTACGGCGCGTACCAACCGCGCGGTGAGGCCGCCCGCGCGCTCGTGGTGCTCGACCCGGACGGCACGGTGACCTGGAGCTATCTCTCGCCGCCCGACGTGAACCCGGGCGCGGACGGCATCTTCGACGCGCTGGACCAACTCGCCGCCGACCGGAAGGTGACGACCGGATGACCACGCCACTGCAGGTCACCGCCCGACTCCGGGACCCGGTGACCACCGAGGACCACATCCGCGGGCCGGCCGACGCGGCGGTCACGGTCGTCGAGTACGGCGACTTCCAGTGCCAGTTCTGCGGTGCCGCGTACCCGAACCTGCACGAGTTGCTGCGGCAGCGAGCCGACAACGTCCGGCTGGTCTACCGATACTTCCCGATCGCCAACGTGCACCCGTACGCCGAACGCGCCGCCGAGACGGCCGAGGCCGCCGGGGTGCGGGGCCGGTTCTGGGAGATGCACGACTGGCTCTACGAGCACCAGGACCAGCTCGATCCGGTGCACCTCTCGCTCGGTGTGGAGCAGGTCGGGTTGCCACCGGACGAGTTGAACGCAGAGGTGGAGAGCCGTGCGCACGCGGACCGGGTACGCCGGGACTTCGTGGGCGGCATCCGTAGCGGGGTGAACGGCACCCCGACCCTGTTCGTCAACGGCGTCCGACACGAGGGCGGCTACGACCTGGCCGACCTGTTGACGGCCGTCGACTCCGCCGGCGACGCCTGACCGCCGACCCGCTCAGATCAGCCGCAACTCGCGCGCCCGCCGGACCGCTTCACGCCGGCGGGTCGCGTCGAGTTTGCGGTAGATGTTGCGGACGTGGGTCTTCACCGTGTTGACGGAGAGCGACAGTTCGCTGGCGATCTCCACGTTGGACAGGATGCTCTGCAGGTAGCGCAGGATGGTCAGCTCGCGCTCGGTGAGCGGCTCGTCGAGGACGCCCCGGGGCGCTGCGGTCGGCCGGGCGGTGCTCGTGCTGGCCCCCCGGACCAGGTCGCTGACCAGCGTGAAGTGGGCGGTGCCCGCGTCCAGGTGGGCGGCCAGCAGGTCCCGTACGGGTGGTGCGGCACGGGTGAAGACCCGCCGGCAACCCTGTGGGCCGGCGAGGTCCAGCACCTGTTCCAGGATCCGACCGGCCCGACGCCCGTCCCCCGCCCGCTCGGCCAGCACCGCGTCCAGCAGGCCCGCGTCCAGGCGTACCGGAAGGGGCCAGGCCGTGGCCGTCGGCGACTGCCAGTCCGGCAGGACCCGCCCGGCCGCGGCGGTGTCGCCGGCCAGCAGTTCCACCTTCGCCACCGTCACCGCCAGCACCGGGTCGGTCCCGTCGTCGGCGGTTCCGGCCAGCAGGTCACGGGCGGCCTCCAGGTCGCCCCGCTCGGCGCGTAGTTCGGCCTCGGCGGCCCGCAGGAGGCTGGTCAGTTCGGTGGCGGAGGGACGGTCGGCCAGTGCCGCACCGGCCCGGACGAGCAGCCGCTGGCCGGCCGCCGGGTCACCGGCGTCGCGGTGCAACTGCGCCCGGCACAGGGCCGCGACCGCCGCCGCCACCGGTTCGCCGGGAGCGGCGGCGAGCCAGTCCTCACCGGTACCGGCTTCCGGGCCGCCAGCCCACCCGTCGATGACGCCGAGCGCCGGGCCGGCGAGGGCGAGGTTCGCCGCGGCCTCCTCGGGCTGGTCGCGCAGCAGCGCCACCAGGGCCGACGCGAGGTACGCGTAGGCGCAGTCGAGCCGACCGGACCAACCCCGGCAGGGCGGCATGCCCAGCGCGTCCCGGGCCGCCTGCTCGGCCGCCCGCAGGTCACCGCGAACCGCGAGCAGCAGTGCGGCACGGCTGGCGCCGACCAGCTCGGTACGCGGCCGACCGGCCTCACGGGCCGCCGCCCGGGCCCGGACGAAGCGGGCGGCCGGCAACGCGCCGCTGGCCAACTCGACCAGCCCCAGCGCGGTGCCGGTGAACGCCCTCAGGTCCGCGTCGTCGGCCGCTGCTCCCCCACCAGTGGTGGGAGCGGAGCTGGACGACCCGGTCGGCGCGGAGTCCGGCAGCCGGGTCGGTGTAGCGCCCTCCGGGCGGGTTCGCAGCAGTCGGGCGGCGGCGGCGCGAACCTCCGCCTGGTCGTCGGCAAGCCGGGCCACGCTCACCTCCAGCGCGGTGACCAACCGCAGGAACCGGTCGCGTCGGGGCACGGGAAGGCCCGCGGCGTGTTCGGCCGCCACGCCCAGGTGGCCACTCGCGGCCGGCAGGTCACCGGCGCACACGCGCTCGGCGGCACAGGCCAACGCCACCTCCGGATCGGCGCGGACCACCTCCGCCGGTGGGGCCACGGGGGCCGGGGCGTGCACCGGTTCGCGGTCGTAACGGGTCAGCTCCGGCCAGTGGGCGACGAACAGGTCACCGGCCAGGTCCCACCGGCCGGCGGCCAACGCGTGCCGCAGACCGTCGGCCGGCCGGCCGTCGCCCGCGTACCAGTCGGCGGCCCGGGCGTGCAGCTCGCGCAGGTCGTCGGCGGGCAACCGGGCCAGGTCGGCGCGGAGCAGGTCGGCGAGCAGGGGCTCGCACCGGTACCAGGCTGGGCGGGTGTCCTCCCGGTGCAGCAGACCGCCGGCCCCGGCCAGGTCGGCGAGCGCCTGCCCGGCGTCGGCGCGGCCGGTCAGCGCCTCGGCCAGGTCGGCGCAGACGGTGTCGACGACCGCGGTACGGCGCAGCAGGTCCTCCTCGGCCGGGTTCAGCGTCGCGAGCACCTCCTCGTGCAGGTAGCCGGCCATCTCCGGTTGGTCACCGCCGAACTGTCCCGCCCAGCGCTCCGGGTCGGCCTGACCGCGTACCGCGAGGGCCGCGATGCGCAGCGCGGCCGGCCACCCTCCGGTCCGCTCCCGCAGGCGGTGCACGGCAGCCGCCGGCAGCGCGGCGCCGTGCGCGGTGAGCAGGTCGGCCACCTCGTCGTCGGTGAACGCCAACTCGTCCGGGCCGATCTCGGTCAGCTCGCCGGCGAGGCGGAGCCGGTGCAGCGGCAGGTGCAGCCCGGCCCGCGCGCCGATCACCAGACGCAGCCGCTGCTCGGCGTGGCGCAGCAGGAACTCCAACCCGCTCAACGCGGCCGGGTCGGCGACCCGGTGCAGGTCGTCCAGGATCAGCAGCACCGGCCGGTCCGCGGCGGCGAGCGACGCCGCCAGCGCCTCCAGGTGCTCGGGGCGCGGCGACCGGTCCGGCACCGGTCCGCTCTCCGTCGAGCCGGTCGCCGCACACAGCGCCGCCGCGAGGTACGACCAGAGCCGGTCACCGTCGTCGCCCACCTCCACGGACACCCACGCCGGAACCGGGCCGGACTCGGGCGGGGCCGCCAGCTCGCCGGAGTCGGGCACGACAGCACCCGGCTCGACCTCGGCCGGCGCGCCACCCAGCCGTACCCAGGACGCGAGCAACGTGGTCTTACCCCAGCCGGCCGGAGCAGCGATCCGGGTTACCGGCCCCGCGCTGCCCTCGTCCAACCGGCGCAGCAGTCGAGGTCGGGCCACCACCGGTTCCGGCGGCACGGCCGGAGTCAACCGGGACGCCAGCAGCGGCGGCCCCCCTGCCGGCTCGACCCGCACGCGATCCTGTTCCGACACCCAGCCCCACCCCCACCGCACGCTCCGCCCCCGGTCGGCGAGCGGTTACCCGGCGGACGGCGGTTCACCCCTTCCGGGCGAGCACGCTTCACCCGACCGGGACCGACGATCGGGGGACGTGGACAGGGAGGACTGGTGGGACCGATGGGACGGCTGGCGCGGGCGGGACCCGCCCTCGGCAGCGGTGCGCTGGCTCGGGCGGTGCGCCTGCTGCGCGTACCCCGATGGGTGGGTAGGCCGGGCGCGGACGGCGACCCTGGCGCGTCGGCCCGGTGGGAGGTGGTGACTGTCGACCGGCCGCCCGAGCAGGTGCTTCCGGGCGGGCGCTGGCCCGAGCCGCTGCGACGGCTGGGTGGCGCGATCGAGGTGCGGGCGCGGTCGGCGCCCGGTGACCGGGGCACGGAGCTGGCCGCCCGGCCACTGTCCGGCGGACCCCCGCCCGCCGGGATGGCCGCGCACCTCGTCGGCGACGACCCAGCTCTGCTGGTGCGCCAGACGTTGCGTCAGGTCAAGCAGCGCGTGGAGGCCGGTGAGGTGCTGCGCGCGGACCGGTCCGCGCTGGACCGCCCCGAGGTACGCGGGTGAGGGCCCTGTGCTGGGTAACGGCCGACGAGGTGGCGGTACGCGAGGTGCCCGACCCGGAGCTGCGCAACGAGCGGGACGTCATCGTCCGGGTTCGGCGCAGCACCACCTGCGGCGGCGACCTGCCGTTGCTGGCCGGCCGGGACCCGCTGCTGCGGGCCGGTGACGTGCTCGGGGCCGAGTTCCTGGGCGAGGTGGTCGAGGTCGGGCCTGCGGTCCGCCGGCACCGCACCGGCGACCGGGTGGTCGTCGGCGCGAGCGTCGCCTGCGGGGGCTGCTGGTACTGCCGTCAGGGCCTGCACTCCTGCTGCGACAACGGCAGCGCCGAGCTGGCGAGCGCGGACCCCGACTGGGGGCGATCCGACGCCGGCTGCTTCGGCCGGCCCCCGGCGGCGGGCGGGTTCGCCGGCGGTCACGCCGAGTACGTGCGGGTGCCGTACGCCGACGTGGGTGCGTTCGGAGTGCCGGACGGGGTCGACGACGACCGGGCGGTGTTCGCCGCGGACGCGGCGCCGACCGGGTGGCTGGCGGCGGAGTTGGGGGCGGTACGTGCTGGCGACGTGGTGGCGATCTGGGGCGCCGGGGCGGTGGGCCAGCTGACCGCCCGGGCGGCGGTGCTGCGCGGTGCCGCCCGGGTGCTGGTGGTCGACCGCCACGAGGAACGCTTGCGGATGGCCGAGCGGCACTGCGGCGCGGAGCCGCTGGACTACCGTCGCACCGACGTCGCGGCGGAGCTGCGCGATCGCAGCGGTGGACGTGGTCCGGACGTGTGCGTGGTGGCGGTCGGCGCGCCGCCGGCCCGATCGTTGGTCGACCGGTTCGGTGGCCACACCGCCGACCGACCGGACGCGCTACGGGAGTCCGTGCACGCCTGCCGCAAGGGCGGTGTGGTGGTGGTGCTCGGCGCGACCGGCGCCTTCGTCGACGCGTTCCCGCTGGGCACGGTGACCGACCGGCGGCTCACACTGCACGGGGTACGTCGGCCGGACCTTCGCGACGTGCCGATGCTGCTGGACCGGATGGCCCGCGACGAGCTGCGTACCGAGCATCTGGCCACCCATCGGCTGCCGTTGGAGCAGGCACCCCACGGGTACGAGTTGTTCCGGGACCGGACCGACGGTTGTGTACGGGCCGTGTTCACGCCCTGACGGCCTCGTCGTGATCTGCCATCGGGGGCCACGAATGGCAGACTCCGGGGATGACTGGGGAGCGGACGTACGACGTGGTGCTGTTCGGGGCGACCGGGTTCACCGGCGGTCTGACCGCCGAATACCTGGCCCGGCACGCGCCGGCCGGGCTGCGCTGGGCGCTGGCCGGGCGCAGCCAGCAGCGTCTCGCCGCCGTCCGGGACCGGCTCGCCGCGATCGACCCGACGCTGGCCGAGCTGCCGCTACTGACCGCCGACGTGACCGACGCGGACTCGCTACGCGCGGTGGCGGAGAGCACTCGGGTGGTGGCCAGCACGGTCGGCCCGTACATCCACCACGGGGAGCCGCTGGTCGGGGCCTGCGCCCGGGCCGGCACCGACTACCTGGACATCACCGGCGAGCCGGAGTTCGTCGACCTGATGTACGTGCGCCACCACGACGAGGCGACCCGCACCGGGGCGCGGCTGGTGCACGCCTGCGGGTTCGACTCGATCCCGCACGACCTGGGGGCCTGGTTCACTGTCAAGCAGCTGCCCGCCGACGTGCCGATCACCGTGGACGGTTACGTGCGCGCCGGTGGTCGGTTCTCCGCCGGCACGTACCATTCCGCGCTCACCGCGTTCTCCCGTACCTCGCAGGCCAGCCGGGCCGCCCGGGACCGCCGTGCGGTCGAGCCGCGCCCCACCGACCGCCGGGTCCGGGCGGTACCCGGCCGGCTGGCCCGCTCCGCCGAGCTGGGCATCTGGACCGTCCCGCTGCCGACCATCGACCCGCAGGTGGTCCGCCGTTCGGCGGTGGCCCGCCCGGAGTACGGCCCGGACTTCCGTTACCGGCACTTCGCGGCGGTGAAGCGGCTGCCCACCGTGCTGGCCGGCGCGGCCGGGCTCGGCGCGCTGATCGGGCTGGTGAAGCTGCCACCCAGTCGACGGTGGCTGCTCGGTCGACTCGCCTCCGGGCAGGGCCCGACAGCCCAGCAGCGGGCCGCGTCCTGGTTCCGGGTGCGGTTCGTCGGCACCGGAGGCGGGCAACGGGTGGTCACCGAGGTGGCCGGCGGCGACCCGGGCTACGACGAGACGGCGAAGATGCTCGGTGAGTCGGCGCTCTGCCTGGCGCTCGACGACCTGCCGCCGACCTCCGGTCAGCTCACCCCGGTCGCCGCGATGGGTGACGCGCTGCTCGACCGGCTCGTCCGGGCCGGGCTCACCTTCCGGGTGCTGGACCGCTCGGCTTGACCCTCGACCGGGTCGAGGGGGCAGGATGCCCAGCGTGAGCGACCTGCACAGCATCGGTGAGCTGGCCCGGGCCAGTGGCCTGACCGTCAGCGCCCTGCGCTTCTACGACTCGGCCGGGGTGCTGGAACCGGCCCTGGTCGACCCGGTGACCGGCTACCGCTGGTACACCGATGAGCAGATCGCGCCGGCCCGCCTGGTGGCCGGGCTGCGCCGGATCGGCATGCCGGTGCCGGAGATCGCCGCCGCGGTACGCGCCGAGCCGGCTGCGGTGCACCTGTTGCTCGACGCGCACCTGCGTCGGCTGGTCGACGGGCTCGCCGACGCCCGCCGTGAGGTGACCCGGCTCCGGACGCTCGTCGACCCGGCCCCGCAGACCAGCACCACTGTGCTCCTCTCCCCCGCCGACCTGGCCGCCGCGCTCGACGCGGTGCGCTTCGCCGTCGGCGCCGACCCGGAGCTGCCGATGCTCTCCGGCGTGCTGCTCGACGTGGAGTCCGACGGCGTGCGGCTGGTCGCCACCGACAGGTACCGGCTCGCGCTGGCCCGGTCCGGGGCCGACGTCGACGGTCCCCCGGTGCGGGTGTTCGCACCCGTCGACCTCGTCGACCAGATCCGGGCGCTGCTCACCGCCGCCGACGCCCGGCCGGTGCGGCTGACCGTGGCGGGCGCGGACCTGCGGGTGCTGGTGGCCGGGCGGACCCTGACCGGCAGCGCCCTGCCGTACGACTTCCCGGACTACCGCCGGCTGGTGCGCCAGGCCGTCGGCGAGCGGCCCACCGCCCGTCGCATTCCGGTGGACGTGGCGGCGCTGCGCGCCGCGCTGGCCGACCCGGCGGCGCCCACTGTCCCCCGCGACCACGACGGCACGCCCCGGGCGGTCACCGTGCTGGGCGTCGACGACACCGGCGACCTGCGGCTGCTCCCGGACACCGAACTGACCTCGGACGCGCTGCGGGTCGGGGTGGACGGCGGATACCTGCTGGACGCGTTGAACGCGGCCGGCGGGCCGCAACTGGTGCTGGAGTTGGACGGGCCGATCGGGCCGCTGGCCGTACGCCGTCCGGACGACGCGGACACCTACTCGGTGCTGATGCCGATCCGGCTGTAGAACCTCCCCGTCCCGGGCCGAGGGGGCCGCGACGGTAGCATCTGGTGGTTCACCAGTGAACCCCGGACGGAGGCGTACGGAGCAGCATGCTCGACATGGAGTTGATCCGGAAGGATCGCGAGGCAGTGGCGACCGCGTTGGCGAAGCGACTGGATCCCGCCGAGGTCACCCGATCCCTGGACGAGATCCAGCGGCTCGACCAGGAACGACGCGCGCTGATCACGGAGATCGACGCCGAGCGGCAGCGCCGCAAGGCGGAGGCCCGGGCGTACGCGCAGGCGAAGCGTGCCGGCGAGGAGCCGCAGGTCGTCGCGCCCGACGCCGAGCGTCGACAGCTCGCCGACCTGGAGTCCCAGCTGGACGAGGTCCAGGGCCGGCTCCGCGACGCGATGAGCGAGCTGCCCAACCTGCCCAGCGACGACGTCGTGGCCGGCGGCAAGGAAGCCAACCAGGTCGTGAAGACCTTCGGCGAGCCACCGGTGATCGAGAAGGTCCGCGACCACGTGGAGCTGAGCCGGGCGCTGGGCCTGGTCGACTACGAGCGCGGGGTCAAGCTCGGTGGGTCCGGTTTCTGGATCTACACCGGCATCGGCGCCCGGCTGGAGTGGGCGCTGCTCAACTACTTCGTCGACCAGCACATCAGGGCCGGCTACGAGTTCCTGCTCCCGCCGCACCTGCTGCTGGACTCGGCCGGCTTCGCCGCCGGGCAGTTCCCCAAGTTCTACGACGACGTCTACCACCTCGACTCGGCGTCCGCCCCGCGCGGCCAGTTCCTGCTGCCGACGTCGGAGACGGCGATCCTCGGCGCGTACCAGGACGAGATCCTGGAGACGCCGAAGCTGCCGTTGAAGGCGTTCGCGTACACCCCCTGCTACCGGCGAGAGTCGGCAGGCTCGCACTCGGACGAGCGCGGCACCGTGCGCGGGCACCAGTTCAACAAGGTGGAGATCTTCCAGTTCACCCTCCCGGAGCAGGCCGACGCCGCTCTGGAGGAGATGCTCGCCCACGCGGAGAGCCTGGTCGAGGGGCTGGGCCTGCACTACCAGCGCACCCTGCTCTCGGCCGGTGACGCCAGCGCCTCGATGAAGAAGACCCTCGACATCGAGGTGTGGATGCCGAGCACCGGCAAGTACAAGGAGGTGTCGTCGGTCTCCTGGGCCGGCGACTACCAGGCGCGTCGGGCTGCCATCCGCTACCGCGAGCCGGGTGGCAAGCAGACCCGTTTCGTGCACACGCTCAACGGCTCGGCGCTGGCCACCAGCCGGCTCTTCCCGGCCATCCTGGAGCAGTACCAGCAGGCCGACGGCAGTGTCCTGGTCCCGAAGGTCCTCCAGGAGCGCCTGGGCACCGACCGTCTGACCCCCCGCTGACCGACCTGTTCGACGGCGGCGGGCCTGGTGCGTCCGCACCACGCAGAAAGGGA
>NZ_JBSFBM010000168.1:0-14356 GCF_053592955.1 Micromonospora sp. NPDC002411
GACGGTGGATCTCACGCCACCGTTCAGCGAGCACTACGCGCGGGACTTCGGCACGGCATCATTGGCGATCGCCCTGCTGTTGGGCATCGCGGCGGCGGGCAGCCGGTTCGCTGACCAACTGCGCTCGCAACCCCTGTTCGGCGAGCCGGTTGACCAGTCGGGGCACCCCGCTGATCAGCAGCGTGACCACCAGGGTCAGCACCGCCAGGAGCAGGAACTGCCCGCCGTACGTCCGGACCCGCCGGACGGCCGCGCCGACGCTCATCGTTCTCCCCCGATTCGCAGCTGCACCGCCGCCACCCGCTGACGGATGCCGGTGGCGATGAACGCGCTGAAGGCGAGCGCCGCCAGCAGCAGACCGACCGCGGTGAGACCGATCGGAACCCAGGGCAACACGAACGTCGCCGGGGGGATCGGTCGGCCGGCGGCCGGGGTGAGGATGACCAGTGGGGCCATGGTCGCGCCGACCGCGGCACCGAGGAGCAACCCGACTCCCACGCCGATGCCGGCGAGGAAGGTCTGTTCGGCCAGCAGCGCCCGGGCCATCAGCCGGGGCGTCGCGCCGAGGGTGTGCAGTACTGCGAACTCGCCGAGCCGCCGACGGGCGGTGGCCCACACGTCCACCATCAGACCGACGAGGGCGAGGAGCACCGCGCCGAGCGCGGCGGCGAGCATTCCGGTACGCGAACCCTGCCAGTACGGGTCGTCGGCGGCCGCTTCGTACACCGCCTCCCGGTTGAGGACGGTGACTCCGGGCAGCTCGCTGGCCGCCTGCGCGGCAGCGGTCGCGTCGGCGGCACCGATCCACCATTCCGGTACGGGCCGCAGGGTCCCGCCGCCACGGATCAGCGCGTCGACCGCTGCGGGCAGGTCCAGCAGCACGCCGGCCGCGGTGGTGGTCGGCACAGCGCTCAGCTCACCGACCAGGTGCACCGGCAACGTCGCCCCGGAGAGCGTGAGGTCGACGGTGTCGCCGACCCGCAGGCTCAGCGCCTCGCGTACCTGGGGGGTCATCAGCACCGGTACGGCCGCCTTCGCGGCGGGCACGACGACGAACCGGGTCGGGTCCTGGTCGATGCGCTCCCACCCCGGCTGCCATTCGATCGGACGGCTGCTCACGAATCCGCTGCCGCTCACCGTCACCGGCACGCGCGGTCCGCCGACCCAGGTCGTCGCCCACTCACCCGCGACGTCGGCAGGGCGAGCCGTACCGGCCGCGTCGACCAGCTTCAGGTCGCTCACCTGAAGCCCATACGAGTCACCGGCTGCCCGCCCACCGTCGGCTTCGAACCCGGCCACCCGGAGCCGCGCTCCCCCCACGTCCGGTAGCTGGACGGTGAAGCGGGTAGCCCGCCCGTTGCTCGGGGCGTCGACCGCAGGCAGCCGGAAGGCGAGGCCCTCCGCGCTGGTGACCAGCAGCGCCACCGAGATCTGGTGCGGTTCGACGGCGTTCCCCACCGGCGTACGGACGGTGCCGGTGATCGTGCGGGTGCCTTCGGGTAGCTCGACGCCCCCGGCTGCTGCCCGCGCGCCGACCATCCGCTGGTACTGCTCCGAGGCCGGCCCGTCGCCGAGGCGGTCGGCGAGGCGGACGACACCGGGTGCGTTGGCCGGGTCGACACCGATCACGGTCGCCGGCAGGTTCTGCCGGCCGACCCGCACCTCGTCCCGCCAGGCCGGCAGCACCCGGTTCACGCTCGGCAGCGTGGCGAGCTGAGCGGCCCTGTTCGGCGGGGCGACACCGGCCCGTTCGGTGATCCGGACGTCCGCGCCGACCGTGTATCCGGCCTGCTCGACTTGGGACCGCTCGCCGGTGCTGATCAGGGACCAGGCCAGGGTGCTGCCGCCGACGGCGAGGGCGAGCAGCAGGACCGGGCCGGCGTGCGGACGCCGGCCGGCCTGCCACATGCCGAACATGGTGGCCGTCCAGGGGCGTCGGTCGACGAAGCGCTCCGCGAACCGTGTGAGCGGCGGGAGCACCCGCAGCGCCAGCACGGCACCGGCCAGTACGCCGAGCGTCGGGGCGGCGACCAGCAGCGGGTCGAGCCCGAGCTGGCCGCCCGAGCCGGCCAGCGGCGAGGCGTACCGGCGGAGCTGCACCCAGGCGAGCACGGCGAGCGCCACGAGCACCAGGTCGACGCTGGCGCGTTGGACGCTCGCCGACCGGTTCGGCCGGGACCGGGACGCCATGTCGGCCACATACGTGCCGGCGCCGCGCAGCGTCGGGAGGACCATGGCGACCAGGCAGCCGGCTGCGGTGGCCGCCGCTGCCGCCCAGACCAGTGTGGTGTTGCCGCCAGCGGTGTAGAGGGACGCCGACCCGCCGGGTCGGATGTACCGCAGCGCCTCACCGGCGATCAGCGGACCGAGCACGGCGGCCGGGGCGACCACCAGGGTCGCCTCCCGGGCGGCCAGGCCGGCCAACTGCCGGCGGGCGGCGCCGCGGGCCCGCAGCAGCGCGGTCTGCGGGCGGCGGTCCTCGTGCAGGAGGGCTGCGACCAGCACCAGCGCGTACCCACCGAGCACCAGGATCAGCAACAGCGGGGTGGCCAGCGAGGAACGACCCACCAGATCGGCGCGGCCGATCCGGTCCAGCAGCGTCTCCATCTTCGTCGCCGCCTGCCCGGAGCTGCCGAGCTGAGCTGCCTCGGGCACCGCGGTGGTCGCCTCGGTCAGGGCCTTCCGCACGGCGGGCAGGTCGGCGGTGTCGACGCCGCCGAGGTCCGGTTGGGCCAGCCAGGACGCCGACACCGAGCCCGGGAACGTAGTGACGAAGTCAGCCGGGTCGAGCGTGAACGGCCCGTACGAGGTGCCGGAACCGGCGCTGCCCGCTCCGACCCCGGGGGCCAGCAGCCAGTACGCGTCGGTCGGGTCGCGGGGCCGCCAGGTGCCGGCGAGCACCAGCTCACCGCGCCGTTCGGTGGCCCGGTCACGCACCGGGATGCGTTCGCCGACGGTGAGGCCCAGCGTGCCGGCGACCCGCTCCGGCAGGCTCACCTCGACGGGGTTCGCGCCGGGGCGGGGCCAGGCTCCGGCGGTCAACTCCGCGTGGCCGGCGAGGTCCTCGAGCGTGGCCAGGTTCGCGAAGACCGGCTCGTCGTCCGGACGGGGAACCTGCCCGAGGTCGCCGGTCAGCTCCCGGCCGGTGCCGTACCGGCCGGCGGCGACGGTGACCGGGGCACCCGCCAGCCCGTCGGCGAACTCCGCGCGGACCGCCTTGTCCCGGTTGGCGAACTCCGCCGCGTCACGTCCACCGGACCCACTGACCAGGAGCCCGCGCTCCTCGGCCGGCGAGGCGGCGACCAGAGCTCGCTGCCCGGCGTCCACCGCCCGCCGGTTGTAGTCAGACAGCCCGGTGACCAACGCGACGGCGACGAGGGCGGCGATCACCGCCGCGACCAACAGCCCTCGCGCCTCGCGGGCCCGCCTCCACACCAGCTTCATCCGACGCCTCCCCTGGCCCTGGCGGGCCGACGACCATCAAGACAGGCGACCTACCGGGAAAGGTTCGCGCCCGTTACTTGATCGTTACTACGGGAGGGTCGGCCGAAGCCGGGCGGCTAGCTGCCGCGTCGAAGGTTGCGGATGCCGAACACCACCGCGCCGATCACCAGCACGACGCCGATGAGCTGTAGGCCCGGGGAGTCGTCGGCCCCTCCGAGCACGACGGCGGCGATGCCGAGCGCCACCCCGAGGACTGCGGCAACGATCAGGGCGTACCTCATGGGGTTTCCTCCTCCACCCATTCGAGCAGGTCTCCGGGCTGGCAGTCGAGCACCCGACACATCGCCTCCAGGGTGCTGAAGCGGACCGCCTTGGCGCGGCCGTTCTTGAGCACCGCCACGTTGGCCGGCGTGAGCCCGACGCGCTCGGCGAACTCTCCGACGCTCATCTTGCGCTTGGCCAGCTCGACGTCGATGCGGACGACGATGGGCATCAGATCACCGCTTCCATGTCGCTGCGCAGCGTGGTGGCCTGCCGCAGCAGCGCACGCATCACCACCATGAGAAGCCCCAGCACGGTGACGCCCACCGTCAGGAGGAACAGCAGGAGCGGCACTCCCGGGTCGTCCGCGTTGAAGCCGACCCAGAGGAAGACCCCCACGAGCACCACCCAGGCGGCGGCGATCGCCCAGACGATGGCGTCCACCCACTTCAGCGACGCCTCGGTGAAGATGCGGTCGTTCTTGACCAGGCTGAGCAACTGCCACGTCGCGACGATGACCACCTGGACGCACAGCACCCAGAACACCGTCACGGCGGTCGCCGGCCAGCGCAGGTGCGCGTCCTCCGGCGACTGTTCGGCCATGTACGCGAACTGACCGGGCAGCGAGAGGGTCTGGAACACGACCAGGACCCCGAACAGCACCACGAGAAAGACTCTGAGAGCGGCTACCGCTCGATGCTCTGTAACCATGCATCGAGTTTCGCTCGTTACCTATCGAAAGTCAATCGGTCCGGTCGCTGGCGCTCCCTGGCGCGACGACGTCATCCGCCGGCAACGGTCTCGCCTTCTGCGGGTAGAACGTCTCGTGCCGGGCCAGCATGGCGACGAACTCGACGATCTTCCGCTCGCGGGTCTCCACCCGCTTCACCGCGTTGAGGCGGTGGATGAGGGCGAACCGGTTGGCCTTGGTGAGCACGTCGAGCATCGCCTGCGCGGCGGGCTCGGCGGCGATGGCGGCGAGGAGGTCGGCCGGCACCTCGGCCTCCGACGGAGGGGCGTAGGCCGCCGCCCACCGACCATCCGCCTTCGCCGCCTCCACCGCGGCACGCCCCGCCGGCATCATCCGCCCCGACTCCTCCAGCCGGGCCACGTTCGCCACGTTGCGTTGCGACCAGGAACTGCGCGGCCGGCGCGGGGTGAACCGGATCCACGAGGACCCCTCGTCCCGTTTGCGGGCCTGCCCGTCGATCCAGCCGAAGCACAGGCCCTCGTCGACCGCCTGCTGCCAGGTCAGCGTCGTGACCGTGCCGCCCTTCTTGGTCAGGGCCAGCCAGACCCCGGGCGACGAGGTGTGGTTGGCCGACAACCAGGTGCGCAACCCGTCGGCATCCGCCACGACCAACTCAGCCAGCTCGGCGCTCGTCATGCCGGCAGGCTATCCCCCGGGTCCGACAGCCGGTGGCCACCGTGGGACTCGACCAACGCGTCCGCCACGACGTCGGCATCGGCGTCGGCCACGTCCGCCGGGTACTCCGGCAGCAGGTCGTCCCAGGCGACCAGCCACGACCCGAACAACTGGGCCTGCCCCTCCGGCCGGGCGAAGAACCAGATGTGCAGGTGTGCTCCGCCGTCCCCGAAGCGGTAGACGTGGGCCCGCGAGATGTGCGGCAGCGCCTGCACGTGGCGCGCGATCCGGGTGCTCAACAACCCCAGTTCGGCGGCCAACTCGTCGGGCAGATCCTCCATGTCGTGGTGTTCGAGCGGCATCAGCATGAGCACCAGCGGTACGCCGACGCCCTTGATCCGGATCAGCCGCCAGCGCTCGTTGAACCAGATCCCCTCATTCCGGTTGCGGCAGGCATCGCAGTCCGACGGGTCCTCGCCGTGCCGGTCCGGCTCCGGGAGCACCGGCGGCCGCAACGGCGCCACCCGAAGTCCGTCCGGGTCGAACGGGCTGATGTCCCAACCCGTCATGCGTGCCAACGGAAGACGGTGTTCGCCGTCGGCAGCAGCGAGCGCGTGGTCGTAGAACTCGTCCGGTCGCAAAGCCATGCGGCAGACACTAGTACGAGATGATCCACATTGGCCGGGGCCGGATGCGCGCACCTGACCATGCGTGGGGTCTGTCCGACTCGCTGCTGGGCACCCGAGGATCGAGAGGTCAAAACCTGGTCGACCGTCTCGGCACGATCGCCGACGAGCGGCAGACCGCCGAAGGCTCACCCCGCTCTCGCAGCCGATTCCCCGACTGGTTGATGGCGCTCGCACTGTTCGCGCTCTTCTCGGGCGCGATCGTCTACCGCCTGGCGACGCAGTGACAGGGCGTACCGCACCCTCTTCATGCCGGCAGCCGGTCACGGGCGGGCCGACGCCCTCGGGTTCCGACCCGGGTCGTTGATCTGCCGCCGGAAGGCGAGGTACGCGGTCAGGTTCACCAGCAGCATCACCATCCCGATCACCGAGGCCAGGAGTCCCACGTCGAGGCTCGGCAGTGCCACGAACGTCAGTGCGGCGAGCACGATGGCGAAGATGTTGAGGAAGGTGAAACCCAGCACCAGTTCGTTGAGCAGGCGGGAACGACGGTCCTGGAGACGACCGACCAGTTGCTGGTGCAGCGTTCGGACGAAGTCGAGCCGCTCGTCCAACGTGGTGAGGACGAGCCGGAACTTCCACTGCTGCTCCAGCGCGTTCCAGACGGTGCCGCCGGCCGCGTCGAGGTGCGCCTCCACCGACGAATAGCCGAGCCGGAACAGGCGGATGCGGTGGTAACCGCGCAGGATGCGCTTGGCCTGGTCTTCGAGAGCACTCATCGACAGGTCCGCGCGCCCCGGGTCGATCTGGGACAGCTCGGCCGAGAGCACCGCGTCGTAGCGCAGGGCCGCAGCCCAGCAGACGTGGTGCACCCCGGTCAACCGCGCCAACAGCAGGGCCGGACGCGACCCGAAGTCGTTGACCACCGCTGTGGTGTGCGAGCCGACCCGCAGCACGCCACCCCGGGCTCCGTCGGGCGTGCAGTCCACACCGTCCGGGGTGAATGCCTCGGCGATGGCGCGCCGCCGCGCCGGATCGCAGTCCGGGTCCACTCGGACGGCGAAGGTGGTGTTGGCCCAGAGCACGAACACCTCGTCCTCACCGACCGCCGCCGGCAGGATGGCGCGCAGGAGCCGGGTCACCGCGGGCACCATCCGCTGCACCGGCGGGGCCACCTCGTCGACCACGTCCCCGGTGCCACTGACGATGCCGTCCGGCAGTTGGTAGGTGATGCACAGGAGACCGCAGTCGACGTTCCAGAGGCTGACCCGGGCAGAGAGCACCTGCCACGCGCCAGAGGCCGTCGTGGGCAGCAGGGAGGTCTCGATCTCCTCTCCGGCCGCCCGCAGGATCTCCTGGCCACCGCTGATCTCCATGGTCGGCCGTGGCATGCTGCCGAGCAGCTCGTCGAGGAGCCGTTGACCGTAGGGCTGCAACGCGAGGTCGTCGAGGCCGTCGGTGACGCTCCACCCCGTCGGCACGTCACGTCGGGATCCGGCCTCGGTGGACAGCTGACACGGGAAGTAGGCGACCACACGTACCGACGTGACGTCCTTGAGCATCAGCGACCTCTCCCCGACCGACCCCCGCAGGGTATCGAGGGAGTCAACAGCATCGATCACCGCGAACACCGTGACGACGTTCTGCGGCAGGCCTTCCCGCTCGGCGGCGAGCGACACGACGTAGAGGTCTGGTCGCTGCTGGCCGCCGAAAGGCGGGACACCGAAACGATCGCGAAGGCCGGGGCCACGACGTGAGCTACGTCCGCCGGTGGTAGTGGTTGCGGCGCGGCAGTTGCTCGGGGTCGAGCCAGGCGGGCGGGATGAACTCCGGATGGTCGTCGTCGCCGAGCCGCACCGTCCACTCGCCCCGGTGAACGTGTCGGTGGTGGTGGCCGCAGAGCAGCACGGCGTTGTCGAGGCTGGTCGGCCCGCCGTCGGCCCAGTGGTGGATGTGGTGGGCGGCGCACCAGCGGGGTGGTCGGTCGCAGCCGGGGAACGCGCAGCCGCCGTCGCGCAGCACCAGAGCCCGACGTAGCGCACCGGTGATGAGCCGGCGTTGTCGACCGACGTCGAGGACCTGGCCGGCGCCGCCGAGGACGGCGGGCAGGATGGCAGCGTCGCAGGCCAGCCGGCGCACCGTGTCGGGGGTGAGCTGCAGGCCGATGTCCAGTGCGCCGCTGCCTAGCTGCCGGGTCAGCCCGTCATAGCTGGTGGTGACAACGATCTGGGCCAGATCGCCGCCGCTGTCGGGCAGCTCACCGGTGCGTAGGGCGAGGCGGCAGACGTCGGCGAGGGCGTCGTGGCGGCGTTGGCCCGCGCAGCGGGTGTCGTCGGGGCCGGCGGGTGCGCTGAGCGGGTCGATGGCGGCGCGTAGCAGGGCGGCGGTTTCGGCGTTGAGGGTGCCGGTGAGCCGGAGTCGCCCGTTGGTTTGTTCGGAGATGGTGAGGTGTCGGTCGCGGGTGGCGCGGGCGTCCTCGGCGGCCAATGCTGCGGCTGCGGCGGCGTCGGCGAGGTCGGGGGCGACGTGGTCGAGGATGCGGGTGCCCATCCGACGCAGCAGGGTGGGGTCGAACTGCGCGGCCCAGTCGACGAGCACGCCGACTGCCTTGTCGGCTACCTCGGCGCCTGCCGAGGCCGTCACCGTGGCGGCGGTGTCGGCGATGACCCGGGCTTGGTCCACTGTGATATCCGCGTCGGCCAACGCCTGCCGGACCTGAGGGTTGCCGGTGTCCAGGGCGGTGGCGAGGTCGACCAGGCGGCGGGCGGCGGGAACGGTCATGCGCAGTCGTTCGCGTAGCCAGACCGCGGTGGTGGAGGCGCCCTGCGCGCGGGCGGTGCCGCGGCCGTCGATCTCGCGGACCAGGGTCAGGGTGACGGCGGCGAGGCGTTGCTGAAGACGGTGCGCAGCGTCGAGCGCGGCGACCAGCTCCTGCTCGGTGAGAGGCCAGGCGGCCGTGTCGACGCAGGCAGCGACCGCGTCGTCCGCCTGCGCCAACTCCTCAACCATGACCGGATACTAGAACAGGTGTACGACATTTTCAGTGGCCATGATCAATGCATGAACGGTAGCCCTGGCGTCGACCGCCCGGCTGGCGGCCGTGAGCGGACGCCGTCTGGTTGGCGGCCGTGGGTCGAGGCCGGCTAGCAGGCGGCTGGGGCAAGAGCCCGCCTGATTGGGCCGCCCCGTGCGCGAGCCGTCGATCGGCGGGCGCTGTTGGCTGCGCTGCCGCAACAAGCCGGAGCCGTCAGGCGCGCCGGATCGCTCCCGGCCCGGCGTTGATGTCGATGTCGCCGCTCTCCACGTCGTGGCCGGCTGCGCAGCGGAGCACTGCGCGTACCGGCTCTCCGCAGTTGCGGTGGGTGGAGGTGACGGACGGGCCCGCCTCGTCGGCGGCCCAGGTGTCGCCCCAGTTGCGCAGTGCGGTGATCACGGGCAGGAGTTCGCGGCCCTTGCGGGTGAGTTGGTACTCGTGGCGGGTGCGCTGCCCCGGCTCCCGGTAGGGGATCCGTTCGAGCAGGTTGGCGGCGACCATCTCCTTGAGGCGGGCGGCCATGGCGGGCTCGCCGACGCCTACCCGGCGGACGAAGTCGTCGAAGCGGCGTGTGCCGAGCAGCGCCTCACGCATGATCAGGACGGTCGACCTGCTGCCCACGATGTCCATCGCCCGGGCCACCGAGCAGTTCGCAGTCGACCAGGAGTCGCGATCGTCTCGTAGGTCTTCCATGTGGTCCAGCCTACCTGACTTGCGTCGAGGCTAGTCAGGTGCTTCACTGGGACGCTGCTGGCTTATGCAGATGCAAGTCAGCCCGACCGGCATCGAGGACGCCAGTGACCACCAACACCACGGCCCCGACCGCGGCCGCGCCAGCCACTGCGCGGCCGTCGCTCCGCGGCTCTCGCGCGATGACCCTGATCGCCACGTGTCTGGGCGCGATGATCACGTTCCTGCAGATCACCGCGACCGTCTCCGCCCTGACGACCATCCAGCGTGACCTTCGGATCGACCCCACCACCGTGATCTGGATCCCCAGCGCCTACACCCTGGTCGTGGCGAGCATGGTGCTGTCCGCCGCCACGCTGGGCAATCGCTACGGACGCCGGCGCATGTTCGGCGCCGGCGTCATCGCCATGATCGTTGGCGGTGCCGTGGTGGCCGGTGCCCCCAACGCGGCCTGGGTGATCGTCGGGCAGTTGGTCGCCGGCCTCGGAGGGGCCCTGATCCTGCCCAACAGCCTTGCGATCCTGAGCGCGACCTTCACCGACCCGCACCGGCGTACCGAGGTCATCACCGCGTGGTCCGCAGCGTCCGGTGTCGGTCTCGCGGTCGGCCCGCTCATCGCCGGCGCGCTGCTACAGCACTACCAGTGGCACAGCGTCTACCTGTCGACGATCGTGCTGGGTGTGGTCACCCTCGTCGTCGCCGCCATCGGAGTGGCGGAGGCCCGGCCGAGTGCTGCCCGACTCGACGTACCCGGCCTGCTGCTCGGCACCGTCGCCATAGCCGCCGCCGTCTACGCGATGATCCAGGGTGGCAAGGACGGCTACACCAGCCCGGTGATGGTGGCCGCCTGGGTGGTGGCGGCTGTCGCACTCGTCGGGTTCGTGCTGGTCGAGTTGCGCACCAGCGCGCCGATGCTCGACGTTCGGCTGTTCCGGTCCGGTTCGTTCAGCGCCGTCATGGTCGTCGCCGCGGTGTCGTTGTTCGGCTTCACCGGCGTGGCCATCCTGCTGGTCCTGTTCCACGAGCGCGCGCAGGCACTCAGCCCGCTGGACACCGGCTGGCGGATGCTGGCGCTGTTCGGCGTCTACGCGGCTGCGGCCTTCGGAGCGGGGCGGCTGATTCGTCGTACCGGATTCAAGGCTCCCCTCACCGCCGGCCTCGTCCTCGGTGCCCTGGCCAGCTTCGGGCTGGCCGCCCAGGGCCCGACCACCCCGTTCGGCCAGCGTTGGCCACTGCTCGCGCTGTTCGGCGCAGCCAGCGCCCTGGTGGTGGCCCCGGCCACGGCGGCGGCGTTGGCGAGCGTCGCGCCTGCCCAGGCGGGCATGGCCTCCGGCGCGGTCAACGCCGCCCGTCAGGTGGGCTCGGTGATCGGCTCGTCCCTGCTCGGGACGCTGCTCACCACCACGATGCTGGCCGACCTCCCGGACCGGCTCGCCGCCCACCAGGTGGGTGAGCCGACTCGGACGGCCGTCCAGGCGGCGGTGGCCGCCGGTGCCACCGGCGACCAGCCACTGCCCGATCCGGTCCGGTCCGCGCTGGCCGAGGCGCTGACCTCTGGTGTCCAGGCGGGTCTGCGGATCAACGGCATCGTCTTCCTGGTGACCGCCGTGCTCGCGCTCACAGTGATCCGCAACCGGCCCCACGAGCACTAGAACCGGCTAGGCGGCGACTGCGTCCAGTTCCTCGATCGCGTCGGCCGGCAGCTTCAGGTCGGCTGCGGCGACGTTCTCCCGCAGGTGCGCCACGCTCGACGTGCCGGGGATCAGCACGGTGGTGGGGGAGCGCTGGAGCAGCCAGGCCAGGGCGACCTGCTGCGGCGAGGCACCCACTCGGGCGGCGACGCCGTCGAGCGTGTCGGACTGCAACGGCGTGAACCCACCGAGCGGGAAGAACGCGGCGAACGCGATGTTCTCCGCCGCGCACCTGTGGACGAGGGCGTCGTCCTGTCGGTTGGCGAGGTTGTAGAGGTTCTGCACCGTCACCACCGGTGCGATGGCCTGGGCCTCGGTGAGCTGGTTCAGCGTGACGCCGCTGAGCCCGAGGTGCCGGATCAGGCCCTGCTGCCGCAGCTCAGCGAGCGCGGCGAACTGCTCACCGACGGGCGCGTCAGTGGTGCTCTCCGACATGCCGACCCGCAGGTTGACCACGTCGAGGACCTCCAGGCCGAGGTGCCGGAGATTCTCCTGGACCTGGGCCTTCAGGGCCGCCGGCTCCAGGGAGGGAATCCAGGAGCCGTCGTCGCCGCGCCGCGCGCCGACCTTGGTGACCAGGTGCAGATCTTCGGGGTACGGGTGCAGCGCCTCCCGGATCAGCTCGTTGACCACCACCGGGCCGTAGAAGTCGCTCGTGTCGATGTGCCGGACCCCCAGGTCGACGGCCTCGCGGAGCACCGCGAGCGCCTGGTCGCGGTCGCGGGGAGGGCCGAATACCCCGGGGCCGGCCAACTGCATCGCCCCGTAACCCATCCGGCTCAGGGTGAGGCCGTCGGCCAGGGTCAGCGGGCCGCCGGGAAGGTTCTCGCTCATGTCGTCCTCGATCCGTCATCGCAGTGGTCAGTTGCGACTGTGCGCCGGCAGCCGTTCGGCCGGCAGGGCGAGTTGTTCCTGGTAGTGACACGACCAGTCACCGGTCGGCGAAGCGGCCTACCGTCGAGGACATGGACGCGACCAACCAGCTCGGCGACTTCCTGCGTGCCCGTCGGGAGCAGATCCGACCCGAGGATGTCGGGCTCGGTCCGGGCGTGGGTCTGCGCCGGGTGCCGGGGCTGCGGCGCGAGGAGGTGGCGATGCTGGCGGGCATCAGCGCCGACTACTACCTGCGGTTGGAGCAGGGACGCGAACGGCACCCCTCGGTGCAGGTCCTCGATGCGCTCGCCGGGGTGCTCGGGTTGGACCCGGAGGCGACCGCGTACATGATCGGGTTGACCCGGGTGCGTTCGCGCCGGGCGGCCCGGCCGTCCGTCGAGAGGGTGCCGGCCAGCATCCTGCACCTGCTGCGGCAGCTCTCCATGCCGGCCTTCGTGCAGAACCGCTACCTCGACATCCTGGCCTCGAACCCGATGGCCAGGGCGCTGTCGCCGAATCTCGCCCCGGGGGCCAACCGGCTCCGCGCGGTGTTCCTGGACGAGGCCGAGCGGGACCTGTTCCGGGACTGGCGGCAGGCGATGCAGAGCGTGGTGGGGCAGATGCGTGCCGACTCGGCCGGAGACGCGGACGACCCGCGGCTGGCCGCGTTGGTGGGGGAGCTGTCGATCAAGAGCGACTGCTTTCGCCGGTTGTGGGCACGCCATGAGGTGCGTCGCCGCGAGGGCATCATCAGCCGACTCCACCATCCGGAGGTGGGTGACCTCGACCTGTACTGCGACAAGTTGGCGGTAGCGGGCGCCGACGGGCAGCTGCTGGTGATCTACCACGCCGAGCCCGGCACGGAGTCGGCGCGCTCGTTGGCTCTGCTCGGCTCGATCGCCGCCAGCACTGCTGACGACGTCCCGGACAGCCTCCGGCCCGGCGATCCGGCCCGTCTCTACCCGCTGGAGTGAGCGCCGCCGGTCAGCGTTGGCGCGGGGTCGTCTGGGGCGGTGGGCTTGACGATTCATTGTTTGTGAGTGCACACTTACAAACATGCGATCGACCGCCGAGGCCCGCCGGGTCACCGTCCTGAACGCCGCCGTGTCGGCGTTCGCCCGCACCGGCTTCCATGCCACGCCGGTCACCGCCGTGGCCGCCGCCGCGGGCATCTCCGAGGCGTACGTCTTCCGGCTCTTCTCCGGCAAGCTCGGGTTGTTCGTGGCGGCTGCCGGTGCGTGCTTCGAACGGATCGCCACGGCGATCGAGGCCGGGGCGGAGCGCGCCGCGGGTGGCAGCCCGGAGGAGGTGCTCGACGCGATGGGCCGTGCCTACGCCGAGCTGATCGCCGACCGCGATCTGCTGCTCTTCCAGGTTCAGGCGCAGGCCGTCACGGACATCCCGGAGATCGCCGAGGCGGTCCGCGCCGGCTACCGCCGAGTCGCGACCTTCGTGCAGGACCGGGCCGGTGCCAGCGACGCGCAGGTGCAGCAGTTCTTCGCGTACGGGCAGCTCTGCCACCTGATCGTGACCGCCGGTCTGGAGCAGGTGCCCGAGCCGTGGGCTCGCGCTCTGACCGCCGGCATCCGCCACCCCTGATCCGACTCCCGACAGTGGGCCGCGCTGGCGGCCCACTTTTCGGACGTCACAAGTGTGTGAGTGCACACTTACAAACAAGAGGGAGAAACCAATGACCACCGACACGACGATCACCGAAGTGGTGCTGCCCGGCGTGGTCGAGCCCGACGGGCTCCAGCTGCACCGACGCGCCATGCCCGCACCCGGACGCGGGCAGGCCCTCGTCCAGGTCGAGGCCACCGGCATCTCGTTCGCCGAGCAGCAGATGCGCCGGGCCCTCTACCCCGGCCAGCCGAAGTTCCCGTTCGTGCCCGGCTACGACCTCGTCGGCACGGTCCGGGCCGTCGGCCCCGGCGGTGACGACTCGCTGATCGGCACCCGGGTGGCGGCGGTCACCAAGACCGGCGCCTGGGCCACCCACGCACTCGTCGACGTCGACGTCCTGACCCCCGTGCCGGCGGACCTCGATCCCGCCGAGGCCGAGACCGTGGTGGTCAACGGGGTGACCGCCTGGCAGATGCTGCGCGGCGCGGACCTGCGGGCCGGGCAGACCATCCTCGTGCACGGCGCGAACGGTGGCGTCGGAACCGTGCTCGTCCAACTCGGCCGCCAACTCGGCCTGCGGGTCATCGGCACCGCCGCCGCACGGCACCACGCAGGCCTGCGCGACCTCGGCGTCGAACCACTCGACTACCGCGATCCGGACCTGGCCGCACGGGTCCGTGAGCTGTCGCCGGGCGGCGTCGACGCCGTCTTCGACCCGGTCGCCGGCCCCGGCGTCCGCACCTCGTAC
>NZ_JBSFBM010000169.1:0-14296 GCF_053592955.1 Micromonospora sp. NPDC002411
CAGGACACCCGCGCTCTCGCCCTGACATTCGAGGTGAGCGGCCTGCCACCGGTCAAGACCGAAGCATTGTCCATCTTCGCCGCCGGGCATCGCCAGGCGACGAGGGTCCGCACCCTGCTCCAGGCCGCTCTCACGGCGGCCCAGCGCACCGGCTGGACGCCGTTGCCCGGGCCGGTCGAGGTCGACCTGGTCCTGCGATGCCCGCCCGGGCACCGTACGGCCGACGCCAGCACCCTGCTCGGCGGCGTCTGCGCCGTCCTGCAGGACAAGAAGCGGGTGTCGTCCATCGGCCTCAGCCACCTCGGCGTCCTGGTGGACGTCGCCCTCTACGACGACGACCGGCAGATCCGCCGACTGTCGTACCACGAGGAGCCGGCGGAGGACTTCTCATACCAGGTGCGGGTCGCCGCCGTACCGAACGGGGTTTGACCGACGTCCGCGGTGGGGTACCGCGGACGCCGACGAAGGGAGCACCGATGTCGGAGCCACATGTCACGCTCGACCCACGCGGGCTCGACCCTGTGCAGCAGAAGCTGCGCGGCCCGCTGGAGGAGCAGCTGACCTCGGCGCTTCAGGCCGCCACCGACCGGGTCCGCGCCGACTATTCCGGCGAGCCGGTCGAGCAGGTCTGCCAACGACTGTTGGAGGAGACCCGCTCCGGGTTGCATCCCGACATCGCGGCCGGGTTCAACCCGGACATGGACGAGTTCTGCCGGGTGGCGGTGGCGATCGTCCGACGTGAGGCGTCCTGAGTCGCCGACAGCTCTCAATACCGGCCGAGCTGGGCGTACGGGCTGAGCACGATCCGGGGCGAGAGCGCCGGGTCGAGCCAGGTGAGCACGTCGACCAGGTGGTCGCGGGCCAGCGAGACGCAGCCGGCGGTGGCGTTGCCGCCGCTGGTGCTGAACTGGTGCAGGAAAATGCCGCTGCCCGCGTTCGGCACCGGCGTCGCCACGTTCGGCGGCATGTTGTAGGTGATCACCGCGAAGTGCGTGTACGCGGGGGTCTCCTGCCACAGCGCCTCGCTGGCCCCGCCCGGGTTCGTCGAGCTGTGCTGGAAGGTGTTGTAACGCGTCGACGACGGGTTCTCGTTCCACCAGTCACCGCTGACCAGCCGGTGGTACGGATAGCGCACACCGGGGTTGGCGGCGATGCCGTACATGGTCGGGCCGATCGAGTAGACCCCGGTGGGAGTGGTCGGCACCCCCTCCACGTGGTTGTCGCTGAACCCCTTCGAGCCGAGCCGCGCGGGCAACGGCGACGAGGCGGGCTGCCAGCGACCCCGGACCTTCACGTACGCCTCGAGGGTGGCGTACGTCGTGGTGTAACTGGTCGCGCCCACCACGATCACCTGCCTGGTCAGCGTGGGCAGGGTGGTCAGGCGGGCGGCCAGGTTGCGGCGTGGCACCGTCGAGCGGGCGCGGCGCGGAGCCGGCACGGTGGCCCCCCACGTCGGGGCCGGCGGCCTGGTCACGCCGAGCGCCGGCGCGGTCGGGATGAGCACGGCCGGCGCGGTGAGGCCCGCCGCGGCGCCCAACAGGAGAGATCTGCGCTTCATTCCGCCATCCTGACCGTCGGCCCGGCTCGTGTCTGCCCCACGCGCCGGAGGTGGTGTGTGCGTGGTCGGGTCAGGACCGGGTCCGCAACTACCCGGCCCTGACCCCCGGCCGTCCGATGGGTGAGCGGACAGCTCCGGCACCTCGTCGCCCAAGCGTGCACGGGGCGAGCCGCCGCTCTGCACTCAGCTCCACGGTGCCCACCGACCCAAGGCCGGCGCGCCGGCATCCCCGGTGGGGCCGGCAGCGCCGGCACAGGTTAGGCGGGTCACGGCGGGCCGGACAAGCCACGACCGACCTCCGGCGGCGGTCTGACGTCACGCTGAAAAAACGGCATCTCGACGTAACGAGATGATTATCGCCAGCGCTGTCGTGGTTCCGGACGGCTGCGGCGGTCAGAAGTGGCGGAGCAGGTCGCGGAACGCGGCCAGCCGCAGGACGCCGTCGTCGGTCGGGTCCAGCTCGTCGTCCTCCAGCACCCAGGTGTTCTCGTTCGGGATGAACACCGCGTTCAGCCCGGCCGCCCGCGCCGGCAGGATGTCGGACTTCGGGGAGTTGCCGATCATCCATGCGGTGGACGGATCGAAGCCGTGCTCCCGGACCAGCCACCGGTACGTCTCGGCGTTCTTCTCGGGCACGATGTGCGCGGCCCCGAAGTGGTGCAGCACGCCGCAGGCGTCCAGCTTGCGTTGCTGTTCCTCCCGGTCGCCCTTGGTCAGCAACAGCAGCTCGTGCCGGCTGGCCAGGTCGTCGAGCGCCTCGGCCACCCCGGGCATCAGCTCGACCCGGTGTTCCACGAGCGCCACGGCCAACCGGTCGATCTCCAGCCGCTCGGCCTCGGTGGCCGGCCGTGCGCGCAGCCGCTCCAGACACTCCCCCAGGCTGCGCAGGAAGACCTTGCTGCCGTACCCGTGCGCCACCGCGTTGGCCCGCTCGATGTCGTCGAGGACGGCGCGCAGCGCGGCCCGGTCCAGTGTGGGGTGGTCCAGCCAGGACAGGAAGTCGTCGATCACCCGCTCGAAGACGACGTTGTTCTCCCACAGGGTGTCGTCCGCATCAAAGATCAACACCTTCGCCTGCCGCCGCGCCGCCGTACCGTCCGTCATCCCGGGTCCCCCTCATGTTCAGAGCCGCACAGCCCGAGGGGCAGGATAGGCGCGAGATGGACGCCCACGTTTCCCATTTTCGCCGAACGATCTCGGCGTGCCGGCCGTCTCCAGTCAGGTAGCAACGATCGTCCCGGCCCGACAGGTTCGACCACCCGAGGAGTACGGCGTGTTCACGATGAGAGTGGTCACCGGCGCGGCACTGCTGGCGTGCACCGGCGCGCTTGTGGCGTGCGGCACCGACACCGCCAGGAAGCCAGGTGCCGCGGCGGGTACACCAACGCCCTCCGCCCCCGCGGCGGGCATGCCGCCATCGTCGTCGGCTCCGCAGGTCGACCCGCTGCTGTCTGGCAAGCGCGAGTTCACGATCGTGCGGGTGCAGGGATCCGGTAGCGAGCTGGAACTCAGCGGTCGGCTCGAGGAGGGCGGTGACACCGGGGGACGCGTCCTGTTCGCGTTGACCCCGATCGGCGGCGACCGGTACGTGTTCAAGGCGTTCGGCCCGCGGGACGACCACCCCGCCAACGACGAGCCATCCTGCTGGCAGGTCAACGGTCTGGACATCGAGCCCGAGCTGACCATCCAAGCCGCCGTGTGCGACGAGGACGACCCGATCCAGCGGTTCACGATCACCGCCAAGGGCGACGGCACGTACGCGATCGGCAGCGAAACCCGCTTTCTCCAGCACGCCCCGGGCAACGGTCTGGTCCTCAAGGAGTTGGGAAACGCGTCACCGGGCAGCACCTTCCGGTTCGTCGACAAGGGTCCGGCGGACCGCCAGCCCGTCAACTGACCGCCTGGTCGTCACGGCCACCGCAACAGCCGTTGAGCGATCAACGACTCCCGCTCCTCCTGCCCGTCGGGTCGGAGTCGCCCACCGCGGGTCAGCATCACCACGCCGTGCAGCAGGCTCCATCCCACCTCGGCGAGGGTGTCCGGGTCCCGTCCCTCGGCCAGGGGTGTCAGGGCCGCCCGCAGCTCGGCGAAGACCGCCCGCGGCGCGGCCGGCACACCATCCGCGCCGAGCGCCAGGTCGGGGGTCAGCGCGAGCATCGCGTCGTAGACCTGCGGATTCGTGTACGCGAAGTCGAGGTACGCGGTCGCGACCGCCGGCCAGGCACCGTCGGGGCTGTCCACGGCTTCGGCGTGTGCCTCCGCCAGATCGGCGGCCAGGTCGGCGAACGCGCACACAGCGACGGCGGCGAGCAACGCCTCCAGGTCGGCGAAGTGTCGGTAGACGTCGCCGATGTCGATCCCGGCCCGTTCGGCGAGCCGGCGGGTGCTGACTCCCGCCCAGCCCTCCGCCTCAGCCAACTCACGCGCGACCGTGACGAGAAGGTCACGCCGGTCCTGTTCGGTGGCCTTCTCGGCAGGTCCGGGCACGCCCACGAGCGTAAGCCCGCACCCCTCCGGTAGCCGCGTGGTGACAGATTGGTGACTGTCCGGCGCAGGCTCGGGCCGGTGGTGAGCTTCGGTCCCGGTACGCCACAGCCGTCCTCGTGGCTCGTTAGGCCAGGGGATCATCCGCGACGGGAGGCACATGGTGGTTCGGCGGCACGGAGCCGTGGCAGGTCGATGAACGGGAAACGGCGAATGCCACTGGTTCGCGGCGAAGCCACTCTCCAGCGGGCGACATTCCTGGAGCTCTTCCTCGACCTGGTCTTCGTCTTCGCCCTCACCCGCATCTCCGGACGCGTGATCGACGACTTCACCGACGGCCAGCGTGGCGTTCTCGCGGGTCTCGGTCAGGCGCTTCTGCTGTTCCTGGCGCTCTGGGCCGTCTGGTCGTTGACCGTCTGGTCGACCAGCTGGCTGGACCCGGAGGCACCGGTGGTCCAGACCGTCATCGTCATCACGATGCTCGGCGCCATGACGATGGCCGTCGCGGTGCCCGACGGCTTCGGCGCGCGGGCACCGCTCTTCGCCATCACCTACGTGTGTCTCCAGATCGGGCGCGTGGTCTATTTCCACCTCGCCGCACACGGCCAGCCCGATCCACGGCAGACCCTCCGCGTCCTGATCTGGTTCGGTCTGAGCGCGCCGCTCTGGGTCGTCGGTGGCCTGGCCGACGACGGCACGATCCGAGGATCACTCTGGTCGATCGCCCTGCTGATCGACTACGGCGGGCTGGCCCTCGGCTGGCCGACTCCCCGGATCGGCAGGCAACGGATCGGCGGCCGGATGATCGCCGCCGAGCACCTGTCCGAGCGGTACCAACAGTTCCTCCTCATCGCGATCGGTGAGGCGATCTTCGTCATCGGGGTGGCGTTCAGCAGCAGCGAATTCCACGTCAACCAGGCCGCCGGCTTCGTTCTCGCACTGGCGAGCACCGTCCTGCTGTGGCGGATCTATTTCCACGTCGCGGGAAAGGTGCTGGACGCCGCCGTCGGCCGCTCCCGTCACGCCGATCGACTCGCCACCGACATGGCGTTCGCCCACCTCACCATGATCGCGGGAATCGTCCTCACCGGCGTCGGCTTCGAACTGTTCATCACCGAACCCCTCGGGCACCTCCCGGCGGCCTGGCTCATCGCCATCCTCGGCGGTCCGGCGCTCTTCCTCGCCGGACGATCGGCGCTCGAATACCAGGTCTTCGGTCGGGTCTCCCGGTCCCGGCTGGCCGGCCTCCTCGCCCTCGGCCTGCTGGTGCCGGTCGCCGTACACCTCGACCCGCTCACCGCCGGGGCGGCCGCCGCCGTGGTGCTCCTCGGCGTCGCGGGCGCGGACGCACGACGCTCCCGCCACCGGTCGCCGGAGACGCCCACACCTCCGTACTAGATGCCCGTCCTCAACGGCGCAGGCTCGTCTCACGCTGCATGTGCGACAACTTCTCCGGGTTACGCACGGCGTAGAGCGCACTGACGAGACCGTCGTCAATGCGCAGCGCGACCACCGTGTCGATCTCGCCGTCGAACCGGAGCACCAGCGCCGGGTAGCCATTGACCTGGGCTGGCCGCAACGACATGGCGGCGGCCCTGGCCTCCGTGCTGGCCAACAGCCGGGCCACCTTGTCGGCCCCGACGACCGGCCGCAGCACCGCCTGTTTGATCCCGCCGCCGTCGCCCAGGAACACGGCGTCCGGCGCGAGAACGTCGAGCAGGCCCTGCACGTCGCCGGTCTCCACGGCCCGTCGGAACGCGTCGAGCGCGCGCCGGGTCTCGGTCGGGGAGACCGTCCCGCGAGGCCGACGTGCGGCGACGTGCGCCCGCGCCCGATGGGCGATCTGGCGGACGGCGGCCGCACTCTTGTCGACAGCTTCGGCGATCTCGTCGTAGCCAAGGTCGAAGACCTCGCGGAGGACGAACACCGCCCGCTCGGTCGGCGCGAGCGTCTCCAGCACCAGCAGCATCGCCATCGAGACACTCTCGGCGAGTTCGACGTCGTCGGCGACGTCGGGCGCGGTCAGCAACGGCTCGGGCAACCAGGAGCCGACGTACGACTCCCTGCGCCGCCCGACCGTCCGCAGCCGGTTCAGCGACTGGCGGGTGGTGATCCGGACCAGGTACGCGCGCTGGTCCCGCACCGCCGAGAGATCCGCGTCCGCCCACCGCAGCCAGGTCTCCTGGAGTACGTCCTCGGCGTCGGCGGCCGAGCCGAGCATCTCGTAGGCGACGGTGAAGAGCAGGTTCCGGTGGGTGACGAACGCGTCGACGGCGGGGCCCGCCCGGCCGTCCTCGGTCATGGCTTCGCTCCCCAGGTCTGGAATGTGCCCACCACGTCTGGCTCCAGTCTCGTCGATCCCGATGGCATCGCCCACGAGACACCGGTCCCGTGCCGTCTGTGACACCGGGCAGGCGTGGGCCGCGTCACCCCGGCACCTCCGTCACAGCGAGCGGGTCGGCGGTGTCTCGTGGTCGACCAAGACGAAAGGAACCTCATGAACCTGGCACTGTGGATCGCGGCCGGACTGCTGGCCGCAGTCGCCCTGGCCGGCGGCGTCACCAAGACGTTCGTACCCAAGGAGAAGTTGGCGGCTACCAACGGCGGCGGGTGGACCGCCAACGCCAGCGTGGGCTTCGTCAAGACCCTCGGGATCCTCGAAATCCTGGCCGCGGTCGGCCTGATCCTGCCCGCCGTGCTCGACATCGCACCGGTGCTGGTGCCGGTGACCGCCCTCTGCTGGGTCCTGCTGATGGTCGGCGCCATGATCACCCACCTGCGCTACAACGAAGCGAAGTTCATCGTGGTGAACCTGCTCTACCTCGCGGTGGCCGCCTTCGTCGCCTGGGGTCGGCTCGGACCCGAACCCTTCGGCGGCTGACCGGATGTCATGATCTGTCGATGTCCCCATGGGAGGTCGTCACGCGCGTCGTGGTGCCGATGCTTCTCGTCTTCTGGGCCGGATTCATGTTCGTCGGCGTGTTCTCCGACCGGCCCGAGACGTTCTCCCGGCCGCGCGGCTGGCAGTGGGCGTGGGTGGGTCTGTGGCTGATGACGGCTGGCGAGGCGGCGTTCGGTGACGATCGACCATGGGCCGAGCGGGCGTGGAAAGGTGTCGTCGCACTGCTCCTCGCCCTCGCCGTCGCCGTCGCGGCAGTCCGCCGTCACCGGTGGAAGGCCAGGCAAGCGGAGGCAAACGGCTGACGTGCCCCGGCGGCTCGGCGATCAGCGGTCCGACAGCGCCTTGATGCCATGGGTCGTGAGCAGCGCGGGCATCGGGTCGACGAGGTGCCGCCGCCGGGGTCGCCAGATGCGGCCAGCGCCCAGCCGCACCACCGACCCGACCCGCAAGATCCGCACAATTTCGCTGATGTTGCTGCCTGCGGCCGTCTTGAGGCAGCAACATCAGTGAAGTCGCGCGGATCTTGCTCGTTGTCGCTCCGATCACATCGTTTGACTTGAAGCGCTTGAAGTTGGGGACGCTTCAGTCATGGCAGCGACGAAGGCGGATCGGGAGCGGACAGAACCGCCCCTGACCATCCAGGAGATGGCCCAACGGTCGGGCTTCAGTGAGCCGACGCTGCGGTACTACGAAAAGATCGGCCTGCTCGGCCCGGTCGCGCGCGACGACAGCAGCGGTCACCGCCGCTACCACGCCGCGCTCGCCGAACGCGTCGACGCCCTGGCCTGCCTGCGGTCGTCCGGGATGAGCGTCGCGGAGATGCGCCGCTACCTGACGCTGCTCGACGAGGGCGACCGCGCGGCGGCTGCCGAACAACGTGACCTCTTCGCCCGGCACGCCGACCGGCTGTCCGGAGAGATCGAACGCCTACGGGTACGCCAGGCCTACATGCGCGGCAAGGCGGACATGTGGGACGCGCGGTACCGGGGCAACACGGATGCCGAGGAGCGCGCGATCGAGCAGGTCGAGCACGTTCTTCGACGTTTCTGAGCAACGATGGGACAAACAATGCCGAACGACATTCAGCTTCACTCCACCGACGACGCCCTGGTGTTGGTGACCGGTGCCACCGGTCACGTCGGCGGGTACTCCGTCGCCCGACTGCTCGATGAGGGCTACCGGGTGCGGGTCAGTGTCCGCGAGGCGGGCCAGCGCGACGAGGTGCTCGACCGGGTTCGACAGGCCGGCGTGAACCCGGACGGCCGGGTCGAGTTCCGGGCGGCGGCCCTGTCCGCCGACGAGGGCTGGGCCGAGGCCGCCGACGGGGCACTTTACGTGCTGCACCACGCGTCGCCGTTTCCGTTCACCCCGCCGAAGGACGACGACGAGGTGATCCGGCCCGCCCGCGACGGAGCGCTGCGCGTCCTGCGGGCCGCCCGCGAGACCGGGGTACGACGGGTGGTCCTGACCTCGTCGTACGCGGCGGTGGGTTACACGGTGAAGCCCGACGGTCGGTACAGCGAAGCGGACTGGACCAACGTGGACGACGACATCCCGGCGTACCACCGGTCGAAGACACTCGCCGAGCGCGCGGCGTGGGAGTACGTCCGGGATAACGGCGGGGTCGAGCTGAGCGTCGTCAACCCGACCGGCATCTTCGGGCCGCTGCTGGGGCCACGGGTCTCCGCGTCGACAGGCCTGGTGCAGGCGTTCCTTGACGGAGCGATGCCTGTCGTACCCCGGATGTACTTCGGTGTCGTCGACGTCCGGGACGTGGTCGACCTGCACCTGCGCGCGATGGTGCACCCGGACGCTGCCGGCGAGCGGTTCATCGGCGTCGGCGGCCCGTCGATCAGCTTCCTCGACATGGCACAGATGCTGGCGCGGCACCTGCCGAGCCTGGCCGACCGGGTGCCCGCGCGAGAGCTCACCGACGAGGAGGTCCTACGGGCCGCCGCGACCGAACCGGCCCTGCGCGAGGCCGCCGCTCTTCGGGGCCAGGTCCCGGTGATCAGCAACGACAAGGCGCGTACGGTGCTCGGCTGGCGCCCCCGCCCGGTGCAGACCACCATCACCGAAACGGCCGACAGCCTCATCAAGCTCGGCCTGGTCGCCCCCTGACCCACCCGGGCCACCCCGCGCGCAGAACGCACCGCGCACCCGCACGCGCCCCCACGCCCCACGCATGATCGTGCTCGATCCAGGATGTAGTGGCCTCCTGCTCCGGTCGACACCACTACAACAAGGATCGAGCGCGATCATGCCGCTCACCGCCCGCAAGATCCGCGTGCGGGGACCTTAGCGGCGCAACGTGAGGATCAGGTCGGCCACCAGGGCGGTCCAGCCGGTCTGGTGCCAGGCGCCCAGGCCGGCCCCGTTGTCGCCGTGGAAGTACTCGGGGAAGGCGATCAGGTCGCGCCAGTCCGGTTGGGTCTGGAACATCTGCGCGGCGCCGTAGATCGGCCGGCGACCCCAGTCGTCCTGAGTGAACAGCGAGATCAGCCGGGCGGAAAGGTCGTCGGCGATCTCGTCCAGGGTGCGCTTCACGCCGGAGCGGGTCGGGTACTCCACCTGGAGGTCGTCGCCGAAGAACGCCGCGTAGTCACGTAGCGCGCTGATCAGCAGAAAGTTCGTCGGCATCCAGATCGGACCGCGCCAGTTCGAGTTGCCGCCGAACAGACCGCTCGTCGACTCGGCCGGCTCGTAGCCGACGGAGAACTCCTGCCCGCCGAGGGTGACCGAGAACGGTTTGTCCAGGTGCGCGCGGGAGAGCGTACGCAGGCCGAAGTCGGAGAGGAACTCGTCGGGGTCGAGCATCCGGGCCAGGAGCCGGACCACCTGCTCCGGGCCGACCATGGACAGCAGCCGTTGCTGCCGGCCGTCAGGGCCCAACCGACGGGTGCCGATCACCTGGGCGTACTCCGGGCGGTTGGTCAGGAACCAGCGCAACCGCGCGCCCAGCTCCGGCAGACGGTGCAGCGTCTTCGCGGTGAGCCGGGTGGTGGCGGCCAGCGGCAGCAGCCCGACCACCGAGCGGACCTTCAGCGGCACCTTCGTACCGTCGGCGAGGCGCAGCACGTCGTAGAAGAAGGCGTCCTCCTCGTCCCACAACCCCTGCTCGTACGCGGCGGCGGCGATGTACGCGAAGTGCTCGAAGAACTTGGTGGCGGTGTCCACCCAGGTCCGGTCGTGTTCGGCGAGCACGATGGCCATGTCGAGCATGTTCAGCGCGTACATGCCCATCCAGCCGGTGCCGTCGGACTGCTCCAGCACACCGGCCACCGGCAGCGCCGCCGAACGGTCGAACGGCCCGACGTTGTCCAGCCCGAGAAAGCCGCCCTCGAAGACGTTGTTGCCACCGGTGTCCTTGCGGTTGACCCACCAGGTGAAGTTGAGCAGCAGCTTGTGCATCACCCGGGCCAGGAACTCGTAGTCCCGCCCGCCGTCGATCTCGAACACCTTCAGCGCCGCCCACGCGTGCACGGGCGGGTTCACGTCGCCGAACGCCCACTCGTACGCCGGGATCTGCCCGTTGGGGTGCAGGTACCACTCGCGGAGCAGGAGCAGCAGTTGGTCCTTGGCGAAGCCCGGGTCGACCCGGGCGATGCTCACGCAGTGGAAGGCCAGGTCCCAGGCCGCGTACCACGGGTATTCCCAGGGGTCGGGCATGGAGATGACGTCGAAGCTGGTCATGTGCCACCAGGCGCTGTTGCGCCCGTGTCGGCGGCCGGCCGGCGGGGTGGAGCCGGGGTCTCCTTCAAGCCAGCGCTTGACGTCGAAGTGGTAGAACTGCTTGCCCCACATCAGACCGGCGATGGCCTGCCGTGCCACCAGCGCCTCGTCGGGGGTGGCGGCCGGCGGGATGATCCCGGCGAAGAACCTGTTCGCCTCGGCCCGCCGCGCCCACACCACGGCCTCGAATCCGGCGCTGAGGTCGGCCGGGGGCGGCGGCGCGGCGGCCGGGGGCGACGCGGTGCGGGTCAGCCGCAGCCGGATCTGACGCTGCTCGCCGGCGGGCACGTCGAGCACGTAGTGCAGCGCGCCCTTGGTGCCCTCCCGGTCGGGGTTGACAGTCGCAGCGCCGTTGACGACGTGGTCGTTGATGCCGTCCTTCGGGTACGGGGAGCGGCCGGGGAGGCCCCAGAGACGTTCGGCGTTGGTGTCGTTGTCGCAGAGCAGCGGCACCGGGCCGCCGTCGCCTTCGAGCAGCAGTTGGCCGAGCACCCGGTGCTCGCCGACGAGCCGAGTGCCCTGACCGGTGATCCGGGGGATCCGGTCGCCGCCGGGCAGGCCCCACGCCCAGGTGTTACGGAACCACAGGGTGGGCAGGACGTGCAGGGTGGCCGCCTGGTCGCCCCGGTTGGCGACGGTCACCACCATGCAGATGTCGGTCGGGGACGCCTTGGCGTAGTCGACGGTCACCGCCCAGTACCGGTCCTCGTCGAAGATCCCGGTGTCCACCAGCTCGTACTCGGTGTCGTCGCGGCCGCGCAACGCGTTCACCGCGACGAGTTCGTCGTACGGGAAGGCGGCCTGGGGGTAGTGGTAGCGCCATCGCATCCAGGAGTGCGTCGGGGTGCTGTCGAGATACCACCAGTACTCCTTGGCGTCCTCGCCGTGGTTGCCGCCGTCGCCGCCGAGGCCGAACATCCGCTCCTTGAGGATCGGGTCCTTTCCGTTCCAGAGCGCGAGGGCGAACGCGAAGGTCTGTCGGTCGTCACAGACGCCGGCCATTCCGTCTTCATTCCACCGGTAGGCTCTGGACCGCGCGTGGTCATGCGGGAAGTAGTCCCAGGCCGTACCGTGCTCGCTGTAGTCCTCCCGTACCGTCCCCCACGCCCGTTCGGACAGATAGGGACCCCATGCACGCCAGTCCTGTTCCCCCGAGTCGGCCTGGGCGAGGCGGAGCCGCTCAGCGTCGGGTGGCGAGGCGTCGGAGGACGATCGGTCAGTGATCACGTGCACATCTTTGACGTCGCCGCGGTACTTGACCACAGCGGCCATTCTCGTCGTGGCGTGTTACACCTCGCCGCAGGTGGAGGAAAGTTGATCGACATGCGCTTCGGCCCCCAGGTCTGCGGCGATCTGACCAGCGCCGCGAGCCGGGAGTGGCTGGTCCCCGACGGCCTGGGCGGATATGCGATGGGCACTGTCGGTGGGCTCCGGACGCGCCGCTACCACGGCCTGCTGGTGGTTCCCGGCGAAACGCCGGCGTCCCGTCAGGTGGGACTGGTCAGCCTCGACCCGGCGGTCACAGTGCCGTCCGGCGCGCGGGTGCGGCTCGGCGCGCACGAGTGGTCCTCCGGCGACGTGGACCCGCGTGGCTTCGAGTTGCTGGAGCGCTTCGACCTGGTCGACGGGCTGCCGCGGTGGCGGTGGCGGATCGGCGCCGTGGTGATCGAGCGGGAGGTGGCCATGCTGCCCGGTCGCTCCTGCGTGTCGGTGGTGCACCGGCTGGTCGCCGGCGGGCCGGTCCGGCTGGAGCTGTCGGCCGCCTGCACCTGGCGTGACGCGCACGGCGAACGGCGGGCCGACGGCCCGGTTCCGCAGGTCGAGGCGGTGGCCGACGGCGCGGTGGTGGAGGGCGCGTACCGGCTGTCCGGGCCGAGCTGGGCGCCCGAGGGGCAGTGGTGGCTGGGCGTACACCACCGTGAGGAGGCCAATCGGGGCCTGAACCCGGACGAGGACCTGTGGTACGCGGGGCGATTCGTCGGCGAACTGGAACGCCCCGGCGACACGGTGTCGGTGCGGGCGTGGGCCGGTCGACTCGACGAGGAGCCGCCGCCGGCCACCGAGATCGTGGAGACGGCCCGACGGCGCAACCGGCAGGTGGTGGCGGCGGCGAAGCCGGCCGACCCGGTCGAGGCGACGCTCACGCTGGCCGCGGACGCGTTCGTGGTGCGCCCCGGCGGGCGAGCCGTCGACGTGGTGGCCGGCTATCCGTGGTTCGGCGCCTGGTCGCGGGACACGATGATCTCCTACGAGGGGTTGTTCCTCTGCACGGGTCGCGCCGACGAGGGCCGGGAGCTGCTGCGGGCGTACGCGGCGACGCTGTCCGAGGGGATGCTCGCCAACACGGCCGACACCGGTCGGGTGGAGTACAACACCGTCGACGGCACGCTGTGGTTCCTGCACGCGGTGAGTCGGCACGTCACCGTCACCGGTGACACCGACCTGGGTGACGAGCTGCTGCCCGCGTTGGGTCAGGTGGTCGACGCCCACGTGGCCGGCACCCGGTACGGGATCTCCGTCGACCCGGCCGACGGGCTGCTCAGTCAGGGCGCCCCCGGCACCGCGCTGACCTGGATGGACGCCCGGGTGTACGGGGTGCCGGTCACCCCGCGTACCGGCAAGCCGGTCGAGGTCAACGCGTTGTGGATCAACGGGCTGGCCGGGCTCGCGGAGCTGACCGAGCTGTCGGGGCGGAACGCGGACGAGCTGTGGCGACGGCACGGGCAGGCCACCGCCTCGTTCCGGGAGCGCTACCCCGCACCGACCGGCTGGCTGCACGACGTGCTGGACGCGCCCGCGCCGGCGTACCCGCTGGGCGGGGCCGCCCTGCACGACGACGACGCGCTGCGCCCCAACCAACTACTGGCCTGGTCGCTGCCGTACGCGCCGATGGACCCGGACGAGAGCACGTTGCGGCGCATCGGTGACGGGTTGCTCACGCCGCTCGGGCCGCGCAGTCTCGCCCCCGATGCGGCGGAGTTCGTGGGCCGGCACCGGGGTGGTCCCGCCGAGCGCGACGGCGGCTACCACCAGGGCACGGTCTGGCCGTGGCTGCTCGGGCCGTACGTGGACGCGTGCCGCAGGGGCAAGATGTCGGTCGATGACGTGTTCGTTGGTATCGAGGCCCATCTGACCGAATATGGGCTAGGCTCGGTTAGCGAGACGGCCGACGGCCTCGCGCCGCACGCCGCGACCGGCTGCCCCTTTCAGGCGTGGTCGGTGGCCGAGCTGCTGCGGGTGCGCCGAAAGAGCCAGTAGCGCTTTACACGACCGCAACGGTGGTGTCTCCGCTGGTTATCTCGATCCCGGCAGGATTGGCCCCGATCCAGACGCGACGGCGACACCGGCTCCGGTGTCGGTCGGCGCGCGCCCGGGGACAACTCAAAGGGGGCCGCATGTCACCCGACGCCCACGTGATCGACATCCACCCCGCCCGGCAACTGCGGGTGCTGATGCTCTCCTGGGAGTACCCGCCGGTGCTCGTCGGCGGCCTCGGCCGTCACGTGCACGCCCTCTCCGTCGCCCTCGCCGCCGCGGGCCACGAGGTCACCGTCGTCACCCGCCACTCCGAGGGCGCACCCCTTGAGGAGTACGCCGACGGCGTGCGCATCCTGCGCGCC
>NZ_JBSFBM010000170.1:0-14182 GCF_053592955.1 Micromonospora sp. NPDC002411
GCTCTTCGCCCTCCGTCACGCCCACCGCTCGATCAGCCCTAACCGGTGACGAGGTTGATGGCGACGCCGATCGGGATGGACGCCGCCAGCCCCGCGACCACCGCAACGTCGCAACCAGTCCGGCCGGGTCGACCCGACCCAGCGCCCCAGCGCCCCAGCGCCCCAGCGCCAAGATCCGAGCAACATCCCTGATGTTGCTGCTTGCGGCGCGCCGGAGGCAGCAACATCAGGGATGTTGCGCGGATCTCTCGGCAGAGGGCGCCCGCAAGTTGGAGAGCGCGACGTGAGCGGGTGCCCGACGCCGACTTTCAGCCCGGGGCGGGCCGCATCGCCTGCACCCGACGGGAGCACGCGCTCGATCATCACGAGATCGCCGATGTCGCCGTATCCCGCACGCGTGGATACCGCGACATCGGCGAAATGGTGTTGATCAAGGCTGGCATGGTCGGGCTCTCAACCTCGCGGTGGCGTGCAGACTCGGCTCAGCAGTCAGCGGATGTCGTTGACGCAGCGCAGCACCGGCCGGGCGGTCAGCGCAGCGGTGTCCAGCGGACCAGAAGCCCGGACCGTGAACGTCGTCGACTCTCCCGGCAGCAGGGTGACCAGCGCAATGTCCACAGTGGCCGAGGGATCCAGCCGGTCCGGGAAGAGCGTCAGGTCGCGCAGCACCGTGCGGGCGGTGACCCGGACCCGCTGCCCACCGTCGACCGGCTCGACCGTCGCGTCCCACGCCGCCGCGGGCCAGTCCACGTCCCGGTCCTCGGCGAAGAACCACAGGGCGCGCTCCGCGGTGTCGCCGGCCTCCGCGACCAGCAACTCGCGGCGGTCGTCGTCCGGCCGGACCAGGTCCGCCGGCAGCGGCAGCACCACCGAGGAGTACGCCGGTACGTCGAGGTCGACCGAGGTCTTCGCCCTCGGCTCCCCGGTGACCGTGAACCGGGTGACCGCGGCCGGCACGGCCCACGCCTCGGCGGTCTCGTTGACCGCCACCAGGGCCAGACCACCGTCGCGCGGTTGCACGGTGAGGAGACGGTCGGCGTACGCGTGGCGCAGCGCGTACCACAGGGGTTTGCGTCGGCCGTCGCCGTCGACGGCCGACCAGGAGGTCACCGGCCAGCAGTCGTTGAGCTGCCACACGATGGTGCCGGCGCAGACGTCCCGGTGGGAGCGGAAGTGCTCCACCCCGAGTTGGATCGCTCGGGCCTGGTTGAGCTGCGTCAGGTAGTGCCAGTCGTCGAAGTCCGCCGGGGCGGGCAGGTGCGCGTCCATGCCGCGTTGGAGTTTGGCGTCACCGTCGGCCGCCTTCTGGTGGTGTGCCATGCCCGGTGAGTTGTGAGCGAGGGGTTCGTCGCTCAGCGCCCGGCGCAGTGTGGCGTACGCCGGTGGGGCCTGGTAGCCGAACTCGGCGACGAAGCGCGGCACGTACTCCCGGTATTTTGTGTAGTCGTCGGTGTTCCACACGTCCCAGATGTGGGTGGTGCCGTGCGCCGGGTCGTTGGGGTGGATGGCCTCGGTGCCCGACCAGGGGCTGCCCGGCCAGTACGGGCGGGTGGGGTCCAGGTCTCCGACGATCCGGGGCAGCACGTCGAGGTAGTAGCCGCGCCCCCAGGTTCTTCCGTCGAGGGGCTGTTGCCAGTCCCAGTCGTGCCAGCCCCAGATGTTCTCGTTGTTGCCGGCCCAGAGCACCAGCGACGGGTACGGCGACAGACGGGTCACCTGCTCGGCGGCCTCGGCGGCGACCTCGCTGCCGAAGGGTTCCTCCTCCGGGTAGGCGGCGCAGGCGAAGAGGAAGTCCTGCTGGACGAGCAGGCCACGCTCGTCGGCGAGGTCGTAGAAGTCCGCCGACTCGTACCGGCCGCCGCCCCAGACCCGCAGCAGGTTGACGTTAGCCCCAACCGCCTGGTCGAACCGCTCGGCCAACCGGTCGCGGGTGACCCGGTTGGGGAACACGTCGTCGGGGATCCAGTTGACCCCTCGGACGAAGACCGGGACGTCGTTGACCGACAACGCGAACGGGGTGCCGTGCTCGTCGGGCGTGGTGTCCAGGCGGACCGAGCGGAAGCCGATCCGGTGCGACCAGGTGTCCAGGGTGTCGCCGTCCGGCGCGTGCACTGTCACCTCGATCGGGTGGCGCGCCTGGTCGCCGTACCCCCGGGGCCACCAGAGCGCGGGCTCGCGGACGGTGAGGGTCAGCACGGCCGTGCGGTGGCCGGCGGGGACGACCACGTCGGCGTGGACGCCGGCGACGGCGGCCCGGATGGTCAGTGGGACGTCCGCGGCCCGTTCGACCTCGACGTGCACCTCCACCCGGCCGTCGCCACCGTCCATGGTGACCAGTGGGCGGACGGTGGCCAGCCGGGCGGTGGACCAGGCGTGTAGGCCGATGTCCTGCCAGATGCCGGCCGTGACCAGTGTCGGACCCCAGTCCCAGCCGAAGTTGCAGGCCATCTTGCGGATGAAGTGGAACGGCTCCGGGTAGGCGTTCGGCCGGTCGCCGAGTCGCTCCTGCTGCGCCTCGGCGTAGCGGTACGCGGAGTCGAACGCGACGACCAGGTCGTTGTCGCCGTCGCGCAGCAGCGACCGGACGTCGAACCGGTAGCCACGGTGCATGTTCTCGGTGCGGCCCACCTCGACCCCGTTGACGGTGATGGTGGCGACGGTGTCCAGGCCGGCGCAGACCAGGTCGACCCGGTCGTGGTCGCCGGATGGCGGCCGGAAGGTCGTCTGGTACGTCCAGTCGGTGCGCCCGATCCAGGCCAGCGCCAGCTCGTTGTCGTCGAGGTAGGGATCGGGGATCAGCCCGGCGTCGAGCAGGTCGGTGTGCACGCAGCCGGGCACTGTCGCCGGCACGGCCCGTCCGGCGATCTCGGCCGGCACCTCCGCTGCGCGGGCCGCGCGCAGCGTCCAACCGTCGTAGAGTGCCTGTCGGCTCACGACTTCACCGCACCTTCTGCATCGAAAGACGTTGACTGAACCGGATAAGCTGAGCCACCGTACGGTCCGGAATTGGGGCTGTCAACGGCCGGAAAGCGAAGGAGCACGCCGGTGAAGCGGCCGACAATCGCCGACGTCGCCCGACGCGCCGGGGTGTCCAAGGGTGCGGTGTCGTACGCGCTCAACGGCCAGCCCGGCGTCTCCGAAGCCACCCGGCAGCGGATCCTGACCATCGCCACGGAGATCGGGTTCAGCCCGAGCAGCGCCGCCCGCGCCCTCTCCGCCGCCACCGCCGGGGCGGTCGGTCTGGCCCTGTGCCGACCGGCGCGGACACTCGGGGTCGAGCCGTTCTTCATGGCGCTGATCAGCGGTGTCGAGGCCGAACTTTCCGCCCGCTCGTACGCGCTGACCCTCCAGGTGGTCACCGACCACGACGCCGAGATCGCGGTCTACCGGCGCTGGTGGGGCGAACGTCGGGTGGACGGGGTGCTCGTCTGCGACCTGCGGAGCCAGGACCGCCGCATCCCCGCGCTGGAGCAACTGCAACTGCCGGCGGTGGTGATCGGCGGGCCTGGCGGAACGGGCGCGCTGGCCAGCCTCTGGTCCGACGACGCCGCCGCTCTGACCGAGGCGGTGGAGTACCTCGTCGCGCTCGGGCACCGGCGGATCGCCCGGGTCGGTGGCCTGCCCGACCTGCGGCACACCGAGATCCGCACCGAGGCCTTCACGGCGGTCTGCCGGCGGCTCGGCCTGGCCGACGCCGTGACCGTCTCGTCCGACTACACCGGCGAGGAGGGCGGCCGGGCCACCCGCCGGTTGCTCAGCTCCGCCCAGCGGCCCACAGCGGTCATCTACGACAACGATGTGATGGCCGTCGCCGGGCTCTCCGTGGCCCAGGAGATGGGGCTCACCGTGCCCACCGACCTGTCCATCGTGGCCTGGGACGACTCGCCGCTGTGCCGCCTGGTGCACCCACCGCTGACCGCGCTGGGCCGGGACATCGCCGCGTACGGGGCGCACGCCGCGCGCCACCTTCTCGCCGTCATCGGCGGGGAGCCGGCCGGCCGGGTGGAGGACGAGACGCCCCACCTGACACCGCGCGGCAGCACCGCACCACCCCGGGAGAGATGAACCGGTTCAGCGAGACGCTGAGGGGAACTCCTCGAAGTACGCCTCGACCCGCTCGGCCGTCGCCGGTCGGGCCAGCGCGAACCCCTGCCCGAACCGGCAGCCACCCCGGCGGGCCCCCTCCACCTGGGTCGGGAACTCCAACTCCTCCGCGACGATCTCCACGCCCAGCCGCTCGCCGACGTTGACCACCACGTCGATCAACGGCGGCTGCCCGTCCGACCGCGCGCCCACCAACTCCGGGCCCACCTTCAACAGGTCGATCGGCAGCCGGCGAAGCTGCGCCAGCGAGGCGTGTTCGGCCCGGAAGTCGTCCAATGCGGTGCGTACGCCCAACGACCGCAGTCCGGCCAGCCGGGCCACCACCGTCGCCAGGTCGGCGGCGACCCGCGGCTCGCTCACCTCCACCACGAGCCGCTCCGGCGGCACCCCGTACGCGGCCAGCACGGCCGCCGCCCGCTGCACGAAGTCGGGGGTGGTCAGCTCCCGGGTCGTCACGTTCACCGCCATCCACAGCTCCCGGACGCCGACCGACCAGTTGGACAACTGCCGGCAGGCCCGGTCCAGAACCCACCATTCCAGCTCGCCGACCAGGTCCAGGTCCTCCGCGACCGGCAGCAGCTCGGCCGGAAGTACCGTGCCGAGCACCGGGCTCCGCCACCGCAGCAGAGCCTCCGCGCCCACCGGCTGCCCGTCGGCCAGGTCGAGCACCGGCTGGTAGACGAGGTCCAACTCGCCGCGCGCCACCGCACCGGGCAGCTCGCGTTCCAGGTCGAGCCGGCGGACCAGCTGCTCCTCCAGGAACGCGTCGTACCACTCGACGCGGTCCCGGCCCAACTGCACCGCCCGGCGGCGGGCCAGCTCGGCCTGACGGAGCACGTCCGCCGGCCCGGCCCCGCGCACCTCGGCCAGCCCGATGCTCGTCTGCACGCGCAGCACGGCGCCGGGCAGCGAATAGGGCGGGCTGAGCGCGCTCAGCAGGCGGGTGCCCAGCGCGTACGCCAGCACCGGACCGGCGGCCGTGACCACTGCGAAGCCGGAGCCCGTGCACCCGGTCACCAGGTCCTCGGGGGCGATGACCGCGCGGGCGCGATGCACCGCCTCGGCCAGCACGTCCTCCCGGGCCGTCGGGCCGATCGAATCGGTGCCGTGCAGGTCCACAAGCAGCAGCGCCCCGCTCGGCTCCGGGACGTCACCGATCGCTGCCAGGGCGTCCAGCAGGGCCGCCCGGTCACCCGGACCACCGCCTCCCGCCGGGCCGGGCCGCCGGTCGAACTCCGGCCAGGCCGCACCGGGCTGCCAGGCAGCACTCGCCGTGGTCGGGTCATCGACGCGCGCGGGCGGGGCGGGTGGCAGCTCCGACCTGCCCAGCCAGCGCGGTTGCTCCGCGCGGTGCCGGACACCACGACCGGCACCGCGGCGGTGTGCGGCACGCCGTTCGATGGTGGACGCCTCACCCGCCCGCAGCAGCTCGCGCACCATCAGGGGCGGCACCGCCGCCAGGGCCAGCACCACGCTCGTCCGGTCGGGAGCGAGGCCAGCGGCCAGGTGCAGGCCCGCCGCCAGGAGCAGCATCGCCGCCGGGAGCACCGCCCGGGGCCAGGCTGCGGCGACCGGCTGCGCCGGCTCCGCGGCACCGGCGTCCACAGCGACATCCGCACCGACCGCGACGAGCAGCATCCCGAACACCAACGGGGGTACGGCCAGCAGGGCCGCCCGGCCCGCCGGCGCGGACGGCAGCGCGGCCAGCAGCACCAACCCGCCCAGAGTGAGGAGGACACCGCCCCGACAGACCGCCGCGCCCGAGTGTCGCCGTGGCCCGGAGAACGCGTCCAGCGCGGCCATGCCCAGCCCGCCGACCGCCAACGCGGTGACCAGCCGAGCCGGATCGGACAGGCCGTCGCGCGGGAGCAGCAGCCAACCGGTGAGAGCCAGAGCGACTGCTGGGCCGCCCGACTCGACCAGCCGGCGCAGCCGGACCCCGGGCGACGGACGCGTCCGGCCAGGCAGGCGACGGAGACCGCACACCGAGAGGGCCGCCACGACCAGCGACCCGACCAGCACGGCGAAGCTCAGCCCGAGGGCGGCCAACGGCAGCACGACGGCGGTGAGACCGGCGGTCACCACCGCCGCGTCGAGCAGCACGCTCGCCACACGCGGCGACGGATCGGCGGAGTGTCGGCCGGCCAGCCGGGAGAGTCGTACCCCGGCGACCGTGGCGCCGGCACCGACGGCCAGCGCGACCACCACCGGGGTCGGAACCAGGCCCAAGGCACCGGCGAGAAGGAGCAGCGTCACCGCCGTGGACGTGGCGGCCTCCGGCGCCGCCCGGCGGGGGACGAGAACGCGGAACGGGTACGCGAGGAGCACAGCGGTCGCCTTCGTGAGGGGGCACGGGGGCGGTACGACGGTGCGGGGCATCGGACGTTGCGGGTCCGCTGCTCAACAAGTGGCAACGATCGGCGGCCAGATCGGTTACGTGCCGGTCACCTGGAGGAGACAATGACCTGTGTCACTGTACGGCGTACCGCACAGTGCTGGCACCGCCCGCCGCGAGCCGGACCGGCCGGGGGTGGGATCATCGGAGGGTGAGTAAGCCCGACACGGTCCGCTTCCGGCACAACCAAGCCATCCTGGTCGCCGCGGTCATCGCCTTCATCGGCGCCCTGCCGCTGGCCAACGCCCGGTCCTACCTTCTGCCGGTGCTGCTCGTGCCGCTCGCCGTCGCGGTCTGGGCCTGGCGGGCCGGCACCGACGCCGACGCCGAAGGGCTGCGCGTACGGGCGTTGGCCGGGCAGCGCCGGATCACCTGGGACCAGGTCATCGAGCTGGTCACCGACGAGCGCGGGCGGGCGGTCGCCCGGCTCGACGACGGTCAGCAGGTCAGCCTGCCGGCGGTACGCGGCGTGGACCTGCCCCGGCTGGTGTCCGCCACCGGCCAGGCGCTGCCGCACACCACGGCCGAGACGCCCGGTCAGTAACCGTCGACCACCGTGTTGATCAGCGGCTGCCCGGCGGCGAAACGACGCACCTGGTCACCGACCAATCGGTAGGCGCGCGGCAGCAGACCTCGCACCGACCCGGCCACGTGCGGGGTGAGCAACACGTTGGGCATCGCCCAGAGCGGCGAGTCGGCGGGCAACGGCTCCGGGTCGGTGACGTCCAGCGCGGCCGCGATCCGACCGGTGGCCAGCTCGGCGACGAGCGCCTCGGTGTGGGCCACCGGCCCTCGGGCGGCGTTGACCAGCAGAGCCCCGTCCGGCATCGCGGCGAGGAAGTCCTTGTCGATGAGGCCACGGGTCTGGTCGGTGAGCGGCACGATCACCACCACCACGTCGGCGTCGGGCAGCAGCCGGGGCAGCTCCTCCACGCCGTACACCCCCTGCTCCGGACGGGCGGTCCGCGCGACGAGCGTGAAACTCACCTCGAACGGGGCGAGCCGGTCCCGCACCGCGGTGCCGATCGACCCGGCCCCGACGATGAGCACCCGCTTGCCGGTCAGCTCGTCGGTGGGGGTGTTCCCGTCGTACGCCCAGCGTCGCTCGGCCTGCGCCCGGACGAACGCCGGGAACGCCCGCAACTGGGCGAGGATCGCCGTGACGACCCACTCGGCGGTGGACGGGTCGTGCACTCCCCTGGCATCGCAGAGCGTGACACCCGGCGGTGTCCGGCCGGCCCAGGCGTCCGCTCCGGCGGAGAGCAGCTGCACCACCGCCACATCGGGCAGCTCCCGCAGCAACGCCGTCCCGTCCGAGCCGCCCAGGAACGGTGGCACCCAGACGCGGACGTCGGCGGGGTCGGACGGCATCCGGTCGGCGTGCTCGAACACCTCCACCGTCACGTCCGGGGGCAGCTCGCCCATGAGGTTCACGCCGGCCTGGTGCGGGATCCATACCTTCACGTCCGCCGACGATAGTCCCCGGCGCGGCGGCCCGCGTGGGCACGGCGACGATCCGGCGTCCCGGGGGATGGCGCGCGCCGCCGGGGCGGGCGAGACTCAGCACACCGATGTTCGACTCCGGCCTGGCCGAGGTATAACGAAAGCCCGGAGGGCCGTCGTCCTCCACCCCGGCAGACAGGTGCTCGATGACCGACGGCTCCCCCGCCACCGCCCGGCGTTCGAGCGTGCCGCCTCCGGCGCTCGGCGACGCGGCGCGACTGCGTGCGCTCCACGACACCGGGCTGGACGCCGTCCCGGACGAGGCGTTCGACAGGTTCGCCCGGCTGGTCAGCGACCTGCTGGACGTACCGGTGGCGCTGGTTTCCCTGGTCTCCGCCGACCGGCAGTTCTTTCCGGGCGCGGTCGGGTTGCCGGAACCCTGGTCGCAGCGCCGGCAGACCCCGCTGAGCCACTCGTTCTGCCAGCACGTCGTGGACATCGAGGTGCCGATGGTGCTTCCGGACGCCCGGCTCTACCCGCGCGTCCGGGACAATCTGGCCATCGACGACCTCGGTGTGGTCGCGTACGCCGGGATGCCGCTCACCGACCTCTCCGGCCGGGTGCTCGGCTCGCTGTGCGCCATCGACAACAAGCCCCGCGCGTGGACCAGCGCCCAACTGCGGACACTGGCCGACCTGGCCGCCGCGTGCTCGTCGGAGCTGCGGCTGCGGATCGCTCTCGACGGCGCGCGGGAGGCACAGCGGCGGGTCGTGCAGGCGCACGAACGGTTGGAGCTGGTGGCGGGGGTGAGCGAGACGCTGGCCGACACACTCGACGTGAGCACCGCGTTGCGCCGGCTCGCCGCCAGCATGGTGCCGCCGCTGGCCGACTGGTGCCTGCTCACCCTGGTCGGGCCGACCGGCCAGCCCCGCGAGGTGGTCTCGGTGCACCACGACCCGACCCGCACCGCCGACGTCGAACGCTTCGGTGAGCTGCTGCGCACCGGGCTGAGCCCGGCGTCGATCATCCGGTCGGTCCTCCGGACCGGCCAGCCCCAACTCGGCAGCGTGGCGTCCCTGGCCGACGTGGCGAGGGGCACCAACGACCCGGAGATGGTGTCGATCGCCGCTCGTCTCGGCATCGCCTCCTACCTGAGCGTGCCGGTACGCGGCGTCGGCGGCACCGTGCTCGGGGCGATCACCCTCGTCAACAGCGCGGAGCGTCAGCAGTTCGACGACCGTGACCTGCTCACCGCGGTCGAGATCGGCCGCCGCGCCGGCCAGGCCGTCAGCAACAGCTCGATGTACGGCGAGCAGCGGCACGTCGCCGAGGTCCTGCAACACAGCATGCTGCCTAAACTCCCGAACGTGCCGGAGCTGGAGCTGACGGCCCGCTACCAGCCGGCCGCCGACCAGGTGGAGGTGGGCGGTGACTGGTACGACGCGTTCGTCCAGCCCGACGGCGACGTGATCGCCACCATCGGTGACGTCGCAGGGCACGACATCGAGGCGGCGGCGGCGATGGGCCAGCTGCGCAACCTGGTGCGGGGCAACGCCTTCGGCCGGCCCGACGGTGTCGGGGCGCTGATGAGTGACCTGGACGCCGCGATCCGCGGCCTGCGGCTGCCGATCGCGGCCACCGCGACGCTGGTCCGGATCTGCCCAAAGGTCGCCGGCGTCCACGAGGTGACCTGGTCCAACGCCGGGCACCCACCGGCCGTGGTGGTCCGTGCCGGCGGGACGGTGGAGGTCCTTGAGGCGGCGCCGGAGCCGCTGCTCGGCCTGGCCCGGTCGTCGCAGCGGACCAGTAAGCCTTCCAGCCTGGCCTCGGGCGACACCCTGTTGCTCTACACCGACGGGCTGATCGAGCGTCGGGACCGGTCCATCGACGAGGGACTGGCCGAGCTGGTGGGCCGGCTGACCGGCACCGACACGCTGCCCCTCGACGAGGTGTGCGACCTGCTGCTCGCCTCGGTCCACGGCCGTGAGGACGACACCGCGCTGTTGGCCGTACGGGCACGGTGAGTGGTCCACCGGGGACCTTCGGCCCGGTCACCGACACCCGTCGAATCGTGACGGGCCCGACCGGGCCGTCCGGCGGGCTACCCTGGGCCGGGTGAGAGCCCGTCCCCCGTACCCTCGCGTCCGCCGCCTCCGGGTGGCCCTCGCAGCGTCCTGCGCGGCGCTGCTGCTCGCCTCAGGTTGCAGCTTCGGCGAGCCGGAGCCCGACCCGGCCGGCGAGCCGCCCAACCTGCCGACGCCGTCCACGTCGGCGAGCCCCGGCGGCGCCGCCAGGCAGGCGGTGACGACAGTCCTGGCCAAGGGTCTGCGGGTGCCGTGGGGCATAGCCTTCCTGCCCGACGGTGGCGCGCTGGTCACCGAACGGGACAACGGTCGGATCCTCCAGGTCGGCCCGGAGTCCGGGCCGGACGGGCTGCGGGTCCGGCCGGCACAGACGATCCCCGACGTGGCGGCGGCCGGCGAGGGCGGCCTTCTCGGCATCGCCGTCTCCCCGAACTACGCCCAGGACCGGTCGGTCTTCGTCTACTACACGTCCGCGCAGGACAACCGGGTCGCCCGGCTGGAACTCGGTGGTCAGCCCACCCCGATCCTGACCGGCATTCCCAAGGCCAACGTGCACAACGGCGGCGGGTTGGGCTTCGGCCCCGACGGGCAGCTCTACGTCAGCACGGGCGACGCGGGCGAGCGACCCCTCTCGCAGGACGTGAAGAGCCTCGGCGGCAAGATCCTCCGGATCACACCGGACGGCAAACCCTCTGCCGGCAACCCGTACCCCGGATCCCCGGTCTGGTCCCTGGGCCACCGCAACGTCCAGGGCTTCACCTGGGACGCGGCCAAGCGGATGTACGCCGTCGAGTTCGGCCAGAACACGTGGGACGAGATCAACCAGATCACCAAGGGCGGCAACTACGGTTGGCCGGAGGTCGAGGGGCGGGCCGGCGACAGGCGTTTCACCGACCCGATCACGCAGTGGGCGACCTCGGACGCGTCCTGCTCCGGTCTGGCCGCCGCTGACCAGCTGCTGGTCGCCGGTTGCCTGCGGGGCAAGCGCCTCTGGGTGATGGAGTTGACCGACACGGGTACGCTGCTCGGCCAGCCCACCGAGCTGCTCACCAACCGGTACGGCCGACTGCGCGCGGTGGCTGCCGCACCGGACGGGTCGCTCTGGGTGGGCACCTCCAACCACGACGGGCGGGGTGACCCGGCCGGTGACGACGACCGACTCCTGCGGGTGGTCTTCGCCGGCGGTGACGGCGGACGCAGCTGACGTTCGTCACGATCCGTTCAGGTTTGCCAAGATCTTCCGACGGGCAGGTCAGAATTTCAGCATGGACGGGCAACGCGACGAGCAGCACGACGACGCCGACGACCGGGACGCCCCGGCTGCCGGCGGCGATCTGCCGCGCCCGAACGGCCGGTGGGCAGCGCTGGCCGGGCCGCTGCGCCGCATCGGGCTGATCGGCGCCGTCCTCGCCGTCGCCCTGGCCGGGGCGGTGCTCGGGGTGCTGGCCGGCGGTCGGGTGGACACCGACATCGGCCCGTTCCGGGCCAACCTCAGCATCTCCCCCGCCCGGGACGGCGGCACCACCGTCGACATCCCACCGCTCGGGGCACTGCTGCTCGACAGCCATGACGGGCCGACCCACCTCACCGTGCGGCTCGGCGCACTCGACCAGGGCCGCACCGAAGCGCTGCTCGACGACCCCGCCAGCATCAGCCGGGCGAGCCAGAGCGCGGTGGAGGACGTCCGCTCCGGCATCATGCGACTCGGCCTGCGGACTCTCGGCGCGTCGCTGCTCGTCACCCTGATCCTGGCCGGGTTGATCTTCCGGAACTCCCGGCGGACGGCCTGGGCGGGCGGGCTGGCGCTGCTGTTCACCGCCGGCAGCCTCGGCACGGCGGCGGCCACCCTGCGCCCACAGGCGATCGAGGAACCACGCTACGAGGGGCTGCTGGTCAACGCGCCCGCCATCGTCGGTGACGCCCGCCGGATCGCCAACGACTACACGAAGTACGCCGAGCAGCTGCAACGCCTGGTCGGCAACGTCAGCCAGCTCTACACCACGGTGTCCGCGCTACCGGTGTACGAGCCGGCCCCGGGCACCACCCGTGTCCTGCACGTCTCCGACATGCACCTCAACCCGACCGGTTGGCAGCTGATCCGCACCGTCGTGGAGCAGTTCGGCATCGACGTGGTGATCGACACCGGGGACATCACCGACTGGGGCAGCGAACCGGAGGCGTCCTTCGTCGGTTCGATCAGCCTGCTCAAGAAGCCGTACGTGTTCATCCGGGGCAACCACGACTCCGGCAAGACCGCCGCCGCGGTGGCCCGGCAGTCGAACGCCATCGTGTTGGACAACTCCACGACGACAGTCGCCGGCCTGACCATCGCCGGCATCGGCGACCCGCGCTTCACCCCGGACAAGAACACCTCCCCGGCGGGCAGCGGGCTAACCCCGCAGGTGGCGGACCAGGTGGTCGGCGCCGGCATCGATCTCGCCGCGACGGTCCGCGCCTCACCGCGACCGGTCAACATCGCACTCGTGCACGACCCGGCGTCGGCCGGCCCACTCTCCGGCACCTGCCCGCTGGTGCTGGCCGGGCACACCCACTCCCGGCAGGTGTCCAAGCTGCCGCAGGCGCCGGGGCAGCAGCCCACCACGCTGATGGTGGAGGGCTCGACCGGCGGTGCCGGGCTGCGCGGCCTGGAGGGTGAGAAGCCCACCCCGCTGTCGATGAGCGTGCTCTACTTCGACCAGCAGAAGATGCTCCAGGCGTACGACACCATCACCGTCGGCGGCACCGGGCAGGCCCAGGTCAACCTGGAACGACGCCTGGTGGAGAACCCGACCGCCGGAGCGCCCCCCTCGGGCACCCCGACACCGACACCGACCCCCACGGGCTGAGGGCGGGGCGGTCAGCGCAGGGCGATGGCGGCCAGTGCCGCGTTGACGATGCTGCCGGGCAGCAGGTCGTGCAACTCGTACAGCTCCGCGACGGTGCCGGACTGGCCGAACTCGTCCACCCCGAGCGGCACCGCCGGTGCCCCGACCGCCGACCCGAGCCAGGCCATCGCGTGCGACGCCGCGTCGTGCACTGTCACCACCGGCACCCGGTCGGCGAACGCGGACCGCAGCGCGCCCGGCACACTCGGCACCGTGGCCGTCCGCACACCCTGCCGCAAGGTGCGCTGCCAGGCCCGGTAGAGCCGGTCCAGCGACGTCACGTCCACCACGTGTGCGGCGACGCCCTCGTCGGCCAGTTCCGCCGCGGCGGCCAGCACCTCGGGCAGCACCGCGCCGGAGGCGGCCAGTTGCACCACCGGGGCGTCGACCAGGTGCGGGTACGCCTGGTGCGCGTCGACCAGCCGGTACGCCCCGGCGACCACCTGCCGACGCAGGACCGCGTCGCCGAGCCGGGCCCGGGCCGCCTCGAACGGCGCCTGGTCCAGCGGGCGGGTGCTCAACCGGAAGTAGTACGCCCCGTCCTCGGTCGGCGCGGCCGTCGCCGCCGGACTCGAACCACCGGCGATCTGCCCGAGCGCGTCGCAGAGCAACCAGTCGAGGCTGCCCGCGTACGCCGGTTCGAGGAAGGTGACCCCGGGCAACTCCAGGCCGACCGACGCGGTGATGGTGGACTGGTGGGCACCGCCCTCGGGAGCCAGGGTGATGCCGGACGGGGTGCCGGCCACCACGAACCGGGAGCCGGAGTACGTGCCGTACAGGAACGCGTCGAGGCCCCGCAGCACGAACGGGTCGTAGACAGTCCCCACCGGCAGCAGCGGCTGCCCGGACAGGTCCCAGGAGAGGCCGAGCTGGCCCAGCAGCAGGAACAGGTTCATCTCCGAGATGCCCAGCTCGATGTGCTGCCCAGCGGGGCTCTCGGTCCAGCGCAGCATCCGGTCCTCGGTCCAGGAACGCTGCTCGGTGGGGGCGAACACCCCGGTCTTGTTGATGAACCCGGCGAGGTTGGTGGAGGTCGCCACGTCCGGGGCGGTGGTGACCAGGTAACGACCCACCTCCCGGTCCCGGGCCAGGTCCACCAGCACCCGACCGAAGACCTCCTGCGTGGAGATCGGCTTGTTGGCGCGTACTCCCGTGCTCTCCGGGACGGTGACCCCCAACGCGCGCTCGCGGGGCGCGCGGGACAGCGCCTCCCGGCGGGCGCCGGCCCGGATGCCGGCCGGTGACGCCGGGTCGAGGCGGTCCCACTCGGT
>NZ_JBSFBM010000171.1:0-14178 GCF_053592955.1 Micromonospora sp. NPDC002411
GGCTGGGTCTTCATCCTGGCCGGGCTGGCCGTACTGCTGACCACGCTCTGGTTCTGGCAGGACCGGCGTAAGCGGGCCCGGACCCTCATCGTGGACCTCCCGGCCGGCCAGCTCCTGCGGCCGGCTGGTCCAGGACAGCATGCCGCCGATCTGGTCGAGCAGCAGCGCCACCGCGCCCGGCGTCACCGCGGCGAACGTATTGAACGCCACCTCGGCGTCCCACTGGTGCAGCGCGAACTCGCTGAGCCGGAAACGGCCCGCGGTGGCCACGTCGACCGGCTCCGGCAGGAAGCCGAGGTCGATCCGCAGCGACGCCCGCGTCTCGGCGTCCAACGCCTCGTACGCCTGGACCAGCCGCTCGTTGGCGGCGAGGAACCCGGCGGTGTGCTCGGCCGGGGACATCGCGTCCCAGCGGGCCCAGACGCCACGGTTGAAGTCCCCGTCCGGGCCGGGCGCGCCGGTGCGGGCGGCGTCCAGCGCCGCCAGGTTGATCTCGGCGCCGCTGCCCAGGTGGCTCAGCACCTGGGACACCTGCCACTCGCTGGCCCCCGACGGGCGGAGCAGGTCGTCTTCCTTGAGGTCCCGTACGAGCGCGGCGAGCTCCTCGTGGCCCGCGCGCAGAGCTGTGATGATCTGGTCAGCTGGGGTGGACATGGGTCTCCTCAAACGGACTTTCGACGATGGTCGGGACGTTACCGGAAGCGGTCGCCGGCCGGGCCGCCCCAAGGGTCGGGGCGGCCCGGCCAGCAGCCGTGTCGGTCAGCTCAGCCCATGTGCACTGTGTTGCCGGTCGGGATGTCCTCCTTGCGCACCTTCACCAGGAACACCGTGGCCAGACCGGCGAGCACGATCAGCACCGCGCCCCAGGCGAACGCCACGCTGTAGCCCTGCACGAGCGCCTCGACCTGGTTGACCGGGGTCGGGGCCCGACCGACGAGGTAGGTGGCGACAGCGCTGGTGTAGAGGGTGTTCAGCAGCGCGGTGCCCAGCGAACCACCGATCTGCTGGGTGGCGTTGAGCGTCGCGCTGGCCGCGCCGGCGTCGTGCTCCGGCACCCCGACCAGGGCCAGGCTGGACAGCGGGACGAAGGTGAAGCCCAGCCCCAGGCCCAGGATGACCTGGGCGGGCAGCAGGTGGGTGAGGAACGACGTGTTCACGTCGATCTGGGTCAGCACCAACATGCCCACGGCGGCGAGCGCCGAGCCGGCGACCATCAGGGGCTTGGCACCCAGTCGCGGCATCAGCTGGCTCGCGCCACCGGCGGCGATCAGCACACCTGCGGTGACCGGCAGCGACGCCAGACCGGCTTCGAGGGGCTTGTACTGCAGCACCACCTGGAAGTAGAAGGTCAGGAAGAGGAACGCCCCGAACAGGCCGGCACCGATCAGCGTCGAGGTGAGGAACGCCCCGCCCCGGTTGCGGTCGAGGATGATCCGCAGCGGCAGCAGCGGGTGGCTGGAGCGCATCTCGATGACCACGAAGGCGGCGAGCAGCGCCACACCCGCGGCGATGAAGCCGAGCGTCGCGGTGGCGTCCCAGCCGTCCTCGGCGGCCTTGGTGAAGCCGTAGACCAGGGACACCAGGCCGGCGGTGACCACGATCGCGCCGGGTACGTCGTAGCGGGTGTTGCCGTGCGCCCGGCTCTCCGGCACCAGCGGGATCGCGAAGGCGATGGCGATCGCGGCGACCGGGATGTTGACCAGCAGGCACCAGCGCCAGTCAGCGTACTCGGTGAGGACCCCGCCGAGCAGCAGACCGACCGCCGACCCACCGCCGGCGATCGCGCCGTACACCGCGAAGGCCTTGGCCCGCTCGGTGGCCTCGGTGAACAGGACGGTGAGCAGTGCCAGCGCGGCCGGGGCGAGCAGCGCGCCGAACGCGCCCTGCAGTGCGCGGGCGGCGAAGAGCATGCCGCCTGTGGTGGCGAGGCCGCCCAGCGCGGAGGCGAGGGCGAAACCGGTCATACCGACCAGGAAGGTGCGCTTGCGCCCCCAGTAGTCGGCGATCCGGCCGCCGAGCAGCAGCAGACCGCCGAACGCCAGCGTGTACGCGGTGACGACCCACTGCCGGTTCGCGTCGCTGATGCCGAGGTCGACCTGGGCCTGCGGCAGCGCGATGTTCACGATGGTGGCGTCCAGGACGACCATCAGTTGCGAGACCGCGATGACCGCCAACGCGATCCAGCGCCGCGGGTGCGGCGCGCCTGTCGACGTCCCGGCGCCGGGCGCGCCGGGGGCGGTCGAGGTGGTTCCGGGCATGGTGAAGCCTTCCGTGTTGCGAGATGTCGGTGAATCAGGCCTGGGACGGGCGGTCGTGCTGGTAGCGGAGTACCGGGATCAGCACCTGGTCGACGACCTGGGTGAGGAACGCGTCGTCGGCGGGTAGGCCGTGCGCGACGATGCGGGACATGGTGAGCGCGGGCGCCAGATCGTGGAACAACTCCCGTTCGCCGGCCTCCGGCGGAATCTCCCCCCGGGCGGCGGCGCGGACCAGGATGGCGGTGCTGGCCACCCGCCCGGCCGGCAGCACCTGGTGGCGCACCAGACGTTCCAGCTCGGGGTTGGTCCGCATGGCGAAGGTCAACGCCTGCATGAGGTCGCAGTCGGCCGCGCAGATCGCGACAGTGGCCCGCAGCAGCTCGATCAGGTCGCCGCGCAGCGAGCCGGTGTCGGGTGGGTTGTGCACACCCACCTGCCGGTCGCGCAGGGCGGCGACGACCAGTTCGGCCTTGCCGTCCCAGCGGCGGTAGATGGTGGCCTTGCTGACGTGGGCGCGAGCGGCGACGGCGTCGATCGTCAGCCGGTCGTAGCCGACCTCGCGCAGCAGGGCGATGACCACGGCGAACAGGTCGGTGTCGGTGCAGCGCGGAACACGAGCCGCCGGTACCCCGGCGCTCGTGCCCACCTGCTGACCACCCAGCATCCCCGACGACCCCCCGCGAAACGATGTCGTACTGACACTAGTTCGCGGTTGCCCGAACGTGCAGGCTTTCGTGAGTTGCGTCGCACGCAGACTGCGGAACGATTGCGTTTCCGTGCGCGGTCCGGCGGATGAACGAGCTGGTCAGTCGGCCGGTGCGAGGATCACCGGCACGCTCGTCGTGTTGATCCGTGAGCCGTCGCGCGCGGACACCTCGTACACCTCGATCGTGCCCTTCTGCTCCCGGGTCGTGCGCCAGCCAACCAGCACCCGGTAGCCGCCCCGGCAGCCGCTGCCGCAGCTGGCGGTGCCGAACCCGGTGGCCACCTCCCGGCCGGCGGAGTCCAGCACCCGGACGCTCACCGTGGCCTCGAACACGTCGGCGGTCCCGGTGACGACGAGTGGGGCGGTGACGCGTTCGCCGGCGGTCGGCCCGGTGACCACGATCGGCGGCAGCAGGTCCGCGTAGTCCGCCCGGTCGACCGGGTCCGCCCCGTCGAGGCGGACCCGGCGCACGGTGGGGAACTGCGTGAGTGTCCACACCACCTGGGCCTCGCGGAGCCGCCGTCCCGCACTGTCGCCGGACGGGCCGCGCAGGGTCGCCGTGCCGTCGGTGATCCGGGTGACCTCGACGTCGGCCGGGACGAGGGTGCGCAGCCCGACGGCTTCCTCCGCCGGTGTCGGGCCGCGGGCCAGCTCGGTCAGCGCCAGCCGGGACGTGGCCACGGTGGCCGGCCGGGACCGCCTGGTCGGTACGAGCTGCTCGGCGCGGACGAACCACAACTCCACTGTCACGGTGCCCCCGGCGGGAGTGCTCGTCGGCGACGACGGCGTGGTCGAGGGCGGCTTCGGTGGATCCGTCGGCGGGGTCGGCTCGGGTCGCTCGGAGGCCGCGGCGCTGGACGGCGTGACGACCACCGGTGCCGTACCGGACGGCGCTGCCGTGGGCGCCGGGCCGAGCGCTCCGGAGCGCGGGCTACCGCACCCGCCCACGAGCAGTGCGGCGACGAGCGTCGCCCCGGCGACACCGCGCGGGCTCACGCCGCACCGTCCGCCGGCAGCACCAGCCGGAAACAGGCACCGGCGTCGGGCCCACTGCGGACGGTCAGCACCCCGCCGAGCAGCGCGGCGTGCTCCCGCGCGATGGCCAACCCGAGCCCGCTGCCCGGCGCCGAGCGGGACCCGTCGACCTGGTGGAAACGGTCGAACACCAGGGACAGGTGCTCCACCGGGATGCCCGGCCCCTGGTCGGTGACCTCGAAGACGACCAGCGGGCCCGCCCCGACGACGGTGGCCCGGATCTCCCCGCCGCCGTGCTCGACCGCGTTGGCGACCAGGTTGGCCAGCACCCGTTCCAGCCGACGCCGGTCGGTGCGCAGCGTGACGGCGTCGCCGCCCACCAGCACCCGATCCGACCAACCGCGCGCGGCGACGATCCCGTGCAGCAGCGCCGACCCGTCGACCGGCCCGACCTCCAGCTGCTCCCGTCCGGCGTCCAGTCGGGAGATCTCCATCAGGTCCTCGACCAGCCGGCGCAGCCGGACCACGTCGTCGACCAACAGCCGCGCGGCTGGCCGGGCGTCGTCGGGCACCTGGTCGAGGTGCTCACGCAGCAGCGACGCCGCCGCCACCAACGAGGTCACCGGGGTACGCAACTCGTGCGCGACATCGGCGGTGAACCGCCGCTCGCGGGCCTGCGCGGCCGACAGTGCCCCGATCTTCGACTCCAGCGCCTCGGCCATCTCGTTGAACGTCGCCGCCCAGACGCTGAACTCGTCGCGCCCGCGCACCGGCAGGCGGGTGGCGAGCAGGCCCTCGGTGAGCGCTCGGGCGGCCCGGCTGGCCCGGCCCACCGGCTCCAACGTGCGCCGCGCCAGCGCGTGACCGACCCCGGCGGCGAGCAGCACCACGAGCACCCAGCCCGCCACCAGGGCGGTACGCAGCTGACCCAGGTCGGTGGCGACGTCGTCCTCCACGGTGAGGACGTACAACTCGGCGGTCGAGCCCGGGATGCGCCCACCGACCACGAGCAGCCGGGGACGCTGCGCCGGGGCGGAACGCTGGTAGCCGAGCTGCCCGCCCGCCACCGTGGCCCGTAACCCGGTGCCCAGCTCCGGGGCGTACGCGGGGTGCGAGGCGCGGGCCGGGCCGTCGACGAGCACGACGTGCCGGCCGCTGGCCTCGAAGCTGGTGAGCAGGTCGGCGCTGCGCTGGTCGCTCAGGGGGAGGAACTGCCCGGCGAGGACGAGTTGGTAGCGGGCGTCGGCGGTGGCCTCCCGCAGCGACGCGTCCCACCAGGACTGCCGCAGCAGCAGCCCGGTCCCGCCGGCGAGCAGCCCGGCCGAGACCCCGGCAACCAGGATGAACGCGATGGTCAGCCGGCGCCGCAGGCGGCCCGGGGGCACCGCGCGTCCGGCCATCGCTGTCCCTCCCGTCAACCCGTCGACAACTTGTAACCGGCGCCGCGCACGGTCTGGACCAGTCGTGGCCGCGCCGGGTCCTCCTCGACCTTGGCGCGGAGCCGTTGCACTGCCACGTCGACGAGCCGGGAGTCGCCCAGGAAGTCGTGGTTCCAGACCAGGTGCAGCAGCAACTCCCGGGTGAAGACCTGGCCGGGTCGACGGGCCAACTCCAGCAACAGGCGGAACTCGGTGGTGGTCAGCGCCACCTCCCGGCCGTGCCGGCGGACCACGAAGCCGCCGGGGTCGATCTCCAGGCCGCCGACCTCGATGAGCGTCGACGGGACGGGCGCGCTCACCCGACGTAGCACGGACCGGACCCGGGCGACCAGCTCGGGCAGGTCGAAGGGCTTACGGAGGTAGTCGTCGGCGCCGCACTCCAACCCGACCACCACGTCGATGGTGTCGGTGCGCGCGGTCAGCATGAGGATCGGCACCTGACTGGTCCGCCGGATCTCCCGGCAGACCTCCAGGCCGTCCAGAACGGGCAGCATGACGTCGAGCACGATCAGGTCGACGGGATGAGCCCGCCAGGCTGCCAGGGCCCGCCGCCCGTCGACGGCGCTGTCGACCCGGAAGCCGGCACGGCGCAGCCCGAGGACGGTGACCTCCCGGATGGAGGCGTCGTCCTCGACCACCAGCACGCGGCCCTCCATCACCTGAGGGTAGACCCGTCGCCACGCTGCGCAGCCTGCCGAAACGGCTGATCCCAGAGACCAGGCAGCCCCTCTGCGAAGCACCGTCCAACCGCTACGGTCAGATGATTTCGGCACCCCTCGATCAGCTCACACGAAAGGGCACGACGTGCAACGTCATGGCTGCGTGATCCGACTCCGCCCGGACCAGCGGGAAACCTACCTGCGGCTGCACGCCGAGGTCTGGCCGAGCGTCGAGCAGACGCTGCGCGACGCCAACTTCCGCAACTACACCATCTTCCTCCACGGCGACCTGCTCTTCGGCTACTACGAGTACGTCGGTGACGACTACGACGCCGACCTGCGGTTCATCGCCGCCGACCCGCAGACGCAGGAGTGGTGGAAGCTGACCGACCCGTGTCAGGAGTCGATCGCCGAGCCCGGCTCGGGGGACTGGTGGGCTCCGATGCGCGAGGTCTGGCACCTGACCGACGACGCGGCCGCGGGGGCATCCGGCCAGGCCTGACGCCGGGCTTCTCGGCCGGCTCTCGCCGGTCGGACGGTAGGGGAGCCCCTGCCTGACGGCTTCGCCGGAGCAGGGGCCCCTCATCGATACCTGGTCGTGACTACCGAGCCACCCCGTGACCTGATACGCCTAGGGCAGCCACCACGGCGCGAAGTACGGCGCCGACGCTCCCTCGGTCGCAAAGGACCACCCGCCCGCCGGTGCGCTCTGCAGCCTGACGACGACGTTCGCCACGTAGGTCGAGCTGACCGGGCTGAAGTCGACCTCGCTGTACCAGGTCCTCCCGTTCGGGGCGCAGAAGTCCGACGCGTTGTCGGTGTAGGTCACCACCACGCCGTTCTGGTAGGTGACGACCATCTGCACCCGGACGCACTCGCCGGACGCGTTGTTGATGTAGATGCGCCCGAGCAGCCGAGGCGCCCAGGTGCCGTTGACGAGATCCCACTCCAGCCGGCCGTCAGCCTTGGGATCCCCGGAGATGTTGCCCAGGTCGCCGTCGCCGAAGTCGAAGTGCTGCTCGGTGATGGAGAACCGGTCGGTCCGCTGCACCGCAGCCTGCGCCGGGCTCGCCCCGATCAGCCCGAGTGCGCATACCACCAAGGGCACCGCCAGGAGCCGGGTCGCCGTTCTGCTGATCCGCATGTCTTCCTCCTCGATCGCGCCGCGACCACTGCGCGGCGTCTGACATCGAGTCTCGGCAGGGACCTCAGGGTCACGTCACGATCCGCTCCGGGTCGCGACTCGGCGCGGGCACACCATGACGCCACCCTGAGGTTCGCCCGGACCATGGTGATACCCGGCCACAGTGGGCCGGCGAGAGCGAGGGAGCGACATGCGCACGGTGGACATCGCACGACGGACGGTGGCGGGCACCGTCGCCGTCGCGCTGGGCGTGGCAGCAGGAGCGGCCGCACCGGACCGGCCCGCCTTCGCGGGAGGGTTCGCACCGGTACGGGTCGCGGAGGCCAGCGACAGCGACGGAAGCGTGACCAAGATCGTCACCGCGGCCTGCCCCGGGGCGAGCTCCGTCTTCGCGGCGGGCGCTCGGATCGTGAATGGAAATGGCGGTGTCGTGCTGACCGCGATGGAGCCCGACGCGGAGCTGACCTCGGTGACCGTCACCGCGACAGCCCGGACGGGACACGTCAGCGCATGGTCAGTGGTGGCCTATGCCACGTGCGACTTGTCCACGAGCCCACCGGTGCGGGCGACGGCCACTGTCGCATCGACGTCGACGGTGGAGGTGAGCTGCCCGGGCAGCACACGGTTGTTCGGCACCGGTTTCCGCACCGAAGGACCGGTGGACCAGACGTACGTCGACGAGGTCGCCTTCGGCCCCGGGCTGCGGACGGTGCGGGTGCACGCCGGCGGCACCGCCGAGCCGGCGAGTCTCACGGCCGTCGGCGTCTGCAAGGAGCCCACTCAACCGACCGGGCCGCCCGGCGTGCGCGTCGAGGCCGCCAGCGGGCACGACGGCACGTGGCCGAAGACGGTCGTCACCCCCGATGCCGGCCCGAACGCCCACGTGTACGGCGTCGGCGCGCGCGTGACGGGCGAGGGCAACTTCTTCCTCAGCGCGCTCGTCCCCAGCGCAAACCTCCGCCAGGCGGGCGCCGAGGCCGTCCGGGCGAGCCAGTTACCCGGGGCGGCCGCCGCCCGGGACGATGCCGAAGGGGACGGTGAAGGCTCGCTCACCGTATCCGCCCTGGAGTCGTCCGTCTTCCACTGACCGGTCGCCGTTCGCGGGCCGGCGACCTCGGTTGGGCGCCGGAATCCGGCGGCCGGCAGGGGTCCCCGCCGGTCAACGCCCGCGATCGGGCGCCGGATCCCGCCGGCCGTTGCCGGCCGCCGGTGGACTCTGGCGAGCGGCGGCCTGTGGTTGTCGGCCTGGCCGGGGTGACGCGAGGATGATCTCGTCCGGCGGGTGCACTCCGATGGCGAACATCGCTTCGCGGTACCGGGCGAGGGCCCGGCGTGCCTCGCCGTGCTGGCCGCCGGCGACCAGCGTGCGCACCAACGCCCGGTGCGCCGGCTGGTCGTACGGATCCCGTTCCAGCAGCCGCAACAGGTACGTCACCGCAGCCGCCGGGCCCGCCGTGGCTCGGCTGACCTGGGCCAGCATGCGCAGCAGGCCGAGGTACGCCGCCCGCGCCTCCTCGCGCAACGGACCGGACCAATCGGCGTACGGCTCGTCCTCGAACGCGTCGGCACGGTACAGCCGGTCGGCGGCCAGCAGCACCGTCCGCCCCTCCGCCAGCGCCCCCCGCTCCACCAGGCGACGCGCGTGCGCGACGTGCGCGAGGAACTCCTCGACGTCCACCCGCAACCGGCTGACGTCGAGCGCGATGCAGGCATGATCGGCGACGAGGAAGTGGTCGGGGGCGAACGTCTTCGTCGGGTCGAACACCCCGCGGACGATCGAGAGCAGGACCGACAGCCGGTGCCCGGTGCGATCCGGGTCGTCGTCCGGCCACAGTAGTTCGCACAGCTCGCCCCGCGGCACCGGGCGGCCGCGTCGCGCGACGAGGATCCGTACCAGGTCACGCGCCTTGCGGGACTGCCACTGCGAAGCCGGCACCGGGTGGCCGTCGAGGTGCACCTCGAACCGGCCGAGGGCCCGGATCACGACGCGCTGATAGATCGGCCCGGTGCCGGGCGCCCAGCCGCCGGAACTGCTCGCCGTCCGATCCACCAGGGCGCCGGCGAGAGCGACCTGCTCGCCCGCGAGAAGGCCGGCCAGCCGATCGTCGATGTCAGCCCCGGGCAACCGCCCGAGTACGACCAGCAGCCTGGCCGCCTCGACCGCCGCACCGGCCCGAGTCCAGATCACGCACGCCTCGCGCAGCGCCTCGCGGGCCCGCCCGAGGTCCTGCTCGGCGGCAGCCCGCAGTTCGAGCGCGTCGGCCAACCCGGCCAGGTCGCCCTGAACGCGCGCGATGCGGGCCGCCTCGCCAGCGAGCGTGGTGGCCCGGTCGGGCGCGGCCATCCGGAGCGCCACCCAGCCCTGGGCCAGCAGTGCCGGCACGACGATCTCGTCCGCGACGCCCCGGGCGGCCCGGTCGGCGTGCTGCGCCGCTGCCGGCACATCGTCGTCGAGTCGCACCAGCGCCAGCCCGGCGAGCGCGGCCACCAGGACATGCGCGTTGCCGGTCTCCTCGGTGACCCGGATCGTCTCCTCGTAGGCGGCGCGCGCCTGCTCGCGCCAGCCTCGCCGGCGGTACAGCTCACCCAGTCCGAGCAGCGCGTGGATGAACCGGCGGGAGCCTTTCTGCTGGTAGAACGCCAGCGCTGCCTGGTACCGCTGCACCGCCTCGTCGTACCGACCGAGCATCGCCAGCGCTTCCGCCTCATTGCTGGTGGCGATGGCGCGCAGACTGGGTGCGCCGGCCAGTGCGGCATACCGGGCCGACCGCTCGGCCATCGTCAGCGCCTCGGCGAAGCGGCCGGTACGCAGGAACTGGTGCGTACGGTTGGTGTGGATCCGGGTGAGCAGCAGGACGTCACCGGTGCGTTCCGCGATCGGCAGTGCCAGGGCGAAGTGCTCCTCGCTGCCCGCGCTGTCGCCGGCGACACTGAGGCACAGGGCGACGCTGAGGTGGGTCGTGGCCAGTACGTCGTCCTGCCCGGCGCTGGTCGCGCCGGCGAGCGCCTGCCACGCGTAGTCGATGGCGGCCTCGGTGTCGCCGGCCAGCAGGTGTGCGTGTGCGGTCCAGGCGAGCAGTAGCGCCTGATCGGCGGGCGGGGCGGCCCGGTCGAGTGGCTGGCCGAGGATCGCCAGGGCCGCCCGGGCGTCACCCCGCTGGTAGTGGATCCGACCCATCCGCCAGGCCAGGCCGGCGTCCCAGGACTCCGCGGCGACGGCGTCGTACTCGTGGGTGGCCGCGCCCAGGTCGCCGAGGGTGCGCAATGCGTCGCCGAGCAGAAGGCGCAGCCGCCGGCTGCGGTGCCGTTCCGGCAGCATGCGGACCAGCTCGATCACCGCGGAAGAGCGACCCGCTGCGATCATCCGATCGCCGTGCGCGTCGAGCACCCGGGCGCCCGCCGCGTGGTCCCCGGCGCGCAGGTACTCGCGGGCGGCGGCGACCGGCGGTCCGTGCTCGTCGTACCAGGCTGCTGCGGCGACGGCCGTGTTGCGGACCCGGTCGGCGGTCGGCGCTCGGTGCCCGTGCCGGGCGGTCTCGACGACGATCGGCACGAGGTGCTCCTCCGGCGTCGGTGCGCCCGGACCGGCCGCCGCCCAGGCCGGCCGGGTCAGCAGACCAGTGCGACGCAGCCCGTCGACAATGCGCGCGGCGCCGCGGTGGCCGAGCGCACGGCACAACCCCACGTTCACCGGCGTCAGCGTACCGACCTGGCGGAGCAGCCGGCTCGCCTCCGCTGGCAGCGCGGCGAGCACCTCGTCGGCGACGTACCGCGCGATCGGCCCATCGGGCTCGCTGAGGATCGGGGCGAGCGGCCCGGTCGGCACCCCGCCCAGCCGTAGGGTCTCAGCGGACAGATGGACGAGCGCCGGCCAGCCGCCGGTCGCCGCGTGCACCCGGTCGGCGAGCTCCGGAGTGGAGAGGCCGTACTCCTCGGCGATCAGGTCGGCGACCCGTTCCGGAGAGAGCGCCAGGTCGGCGGGGCCCAGCTCGGTCCAGAGACCGCTGCCGAGCAGGCGGGTGGCCGGCACCGACATCGGCCACCGCGAGGCGAGGACGACTGTGACGTCGTCCGTCCAGCGCCCGACCTCCTGTAGCAGGAGGTGCAGATGCTCCGCCGAGGTCGGCGGCAGGTCGTCGACCACGACCACGCGGTCGCCGGCCGCGACGGCGTCGGCGACGAGTTGGCGTACGGGTCCCTCGTCCCCTCGGCGCCAGCGGGCACCGGCAAGGGGGAACCAGCGGCGCAGCGCGGTGGTCTTGCCGTAACCGGCGGCGGCCACCACGCAGCAGACTCCCCGCTGACGACCTGCCCGTAACGGGTGCACCGCGCTCCTCCCGACCGTGCCGCGCCAACCCGGACGACCAGATCGGTGTCCGTGGATTAAGGTTCACCGGCGGCCTCGGGTGAGGCAAGACCCTTGTTGGTCGCGTACCCGATCCTGGACGCGCAGGCGTGTTGCACCACGCGTGACCGCGTATCTGCTGGCCAGGGCGCTGCAGCGCCGTGGACGACCTGTGGTGGCTCTCCGTGGTCGACGACCTGCCGCCACCACTGGAACGTGTCCAGCACTGGCTACGGACGCTGCCCGCAAAGCCACCGCAAGAGCCTGGATCCGCACTGGTGGCCCGACGATCTGTGGGCTCCCCATCGCGCTACCCGTGGACGTCACCGCGTCGGCAGGTCACCACTGGTGCGCGACGTCGAGCACGATCCGGCTGTGGGTGCCCGGTCCGGTGAGCACGAGCACGCGGAACGGCAACCGCGCCCGAACACCCACCGCGAAGGTGCTGTAGCCCTCGAAGCTGCCGCCGAAGACGACGTCCCGCACCGTCGGGTAGCGCAGCAGGTTCGCGACGTGCTCACCGACCGCGTAGGGCACGGTGCCCTGGTGCGCGTCGTCGTACGCCGGGGCCCGCAGCGAGACCCGCAGCAGCGCGCCCCCGGCGGTGTACGGCGACAACGCCAACCCCTCGCCCTCGGTCCAGGTCTCGCCGTAGCCGATGGCGTAACCGTCGACCGGCCCGGCGAACTCGAACACGACCCGGTCGTAGCAGTCGTGCCGGCCGGTCCGTACCTCGGTCAACGGGGCGTCGCTCAGCGTGCCGGCCGACTTCTCCGCGCTGCCCCAGGTGATCCCGCAGTAGGCCGCCGCGCTGCTGCTGCCTGCCGCGCTGCTGCTGCCCACGCCGGCGACGAGTCCGGCGAGGACGACCGCCACCGCGGTCAGTGCGCTCCTGATCCTCATCGTGGTCCCTCCGTTCGATCCTCGGGGTCACGTCGCGGCGACGGTGCCGGTGGCCCTCTGTCGCCACCGTCGTCCCGTCTCGGCACGGGCGCTTCGCTGCGGTGTAACCGCTGGGTAACAGCCGTCGCCAGCGCCGGTATGACGCTTCCGCTATGACAGTCGCCGACCACTCACGGCCTAGCATCGACACATCTCAATGACTGGTGGCCGTTGGTCACCGGACGACCGCAGGGGAGTGCGTGATGTTCCGACGACAACTGCGACGTGTGGCGCTGGCCATGCTCGCGGCGACCCTGGCGGCAGCCGGGGTGCAGCTCACCACCGGCGCACCGGCCGCCGCCGTCCGCACCGTCTACTACGACGCGAGCCGGACCGGCGAGTTCCGCACCAACTTCGACCAGGCCGCGCAGATCTGGAACAGCCGGGTCAGCAACGTCCGGCTGTTGGCCGGCACGCCGGCCAGCATCACCATCTACGTCGACGACGGCTGGCCCCGGGCGCAGCCGACCGGCCTCGGCTCGGGGCGGATCTGGATGGGTCGCACGGCCGTCAACCAGGGCTACGACCGCAACCGCATCGCCGCCCACGAACTCGGTCACATCCTGGGCCTGCCGGACCGGCGTACCGGCCTCTGCTCCGACCTGATGTCCGGCAGCAGCGCCCCGGTGTCCTGCCGCAACGCGAACCCCAGCTCGACCGAGGCGAGCCGGGTGAACTCGCTGTTCGCCGGTAGCCTGGCCGCGCCGGCCAGCACCACGTACACCTGGGACGGCACCTCCTCCGACGTCGAGCCGCTGGTGGTCGGCGGCCGTCCGGCCTCGGAGAACTACCCCTTCATGGTGTACGTCTCCGGCTGCACCGGCACCCTGATCAAGGGCAACTGGGCGGTCACCGCCAAGCACTGCTCGACGCCGTCCTCGGTGCGGGTGGGCAGCATCAACCGCAGCAGCGGCGGCACGGTGGTGCGGGTGACCCGCGCGGTCAACCACCCGAGCGTCGACGTGAAGCTGCTGCAACTGGCCAGCTCCGTCACGTACGCCCCGGCCCCGATCCCGAGCACGTCCGGCGCGGTCGGCACGGCCACCCGGATCATCGGTTGGGGCCAGACCTGCGCACCCCGGGGCTGCGGCTCCGCTCCGACGGTCGCCAACGAGCTGGACACGTCCATCGTGGCCGACAGCCGGTGCTCCGGCATCAACGGCCCGTACGAGATCTGCACCAACAACACCAACGGCAACTCCGGCGCCTGCTACGGCGACTCCGGCGGTCCGCAGGTGCGCCGCGTCAACGGGGTGTGGAACCTGATCGGCGCGACCAGCCGGGCCGGCAACAACAACTCCACCTGCGCCACCGGCCCGTCCATCTACGTCGACCTGCCCTCGATCCGATCGTGGATCTCGACCCAGGTCGGCGGCCTGCCGGTCTGACCACGGGAGACACCGGAGGCGGGGGACGCGACACGTCTCCGCCTCCGGCGTGGCAGGGCCACCCACCCGTTCCCACACTGCGGTACGGTGCCTGGCACATCGACACACCGGAGGTGGCCGTCGTGCCTGCCGTCTTCGCCCTCGTGCTGACCCTCGCCCTCGCGCCCACGCCGTCGCCGTCGGCCACCCCTGGCCCGGTCGGCGAACTCCTCGGCGGTGTCGGCCGGATCGTCGACGACCTGCTGGACGGCGACCGCCCGCCGAGTGTCACCCCGGCCCCGCCGCCCACGCCCGGCCCGCCGTCGGCCACCCCCCGGCCCAG
>NZ_JBSFBM010000172.1:0-14160 GCF_053592955.1 Micromonospora sp. NPDC002411
GGAGATCGTGTAGTCGCCGGCCGCGCGGACCCGCACCTCGGTCCACCCGTCCGCGCCGGGGCGTACGCAACCGTCCGGGCCGGTCAGCGACAGCCAGCGGGACCAGCGAACCCGCACCGGCACGTCGCCGGGCGCGGCGGTCAGGCGGACCGAACCCCGGTCGCTGGCGACGAGTTGGCCGGGGGCGCCGACCAGCGGTGTCGGGTCGGCCACGGCGTACAGGCGCCAGGTCGTGTCACGCCAGACCTCCCGCAGGTACGGCAGGCCGGCGCGGATCATCGCGGCCTCGTCCCGGCCCCACCGGTCGGCGGGGGCGTCCGGGGCGATCGCCACGTAGGTCACCGCCTCGTCGTGGAGCCACTTCTCGTAGGTCTGCGCGTTCAGGGTGCCGTCGTAGAACAGCGAGTTGCGATCGCTGTCGACCTGGCGTTCCCAGCCACGGGCCAGGGGCACTGTCGGTGGCAGGTACGCGGATTCCCAGTGGTCGCGCAGAGGCACCACCTCGACCCGTCCGACGGGTTGCCGTCGTTGCAGTTCCTCGACGAGCGGGCGGTGGAACGCCGGGGAGCTCTCCGGGGCACCGGCCCGGGTGACGTCGCTCGTCATCACCGGCGACTGCCACCACACCGTCGCGGCGAGCAGCCCGGCCAGCCACGGGCCGGGCAGCGGGGCGTACCCGGCCAGCACGGGCAGCGCGAAGAGCAACGGCAGGCGCAGCGCGTTGGAACCGATCGGGCTGGGCACGTAGTAGGCAGCGACCAGGAGCAGGACGGTGAGCGCCGCGCCGACCCGCAGCACCCGGCGGCGGCGCGGCACCAGGACCGCCACCAGCACGGCGAGCGCGACGTTGATCCGCATCGACTCGGCCGAGTACGGCTGGGTGCCCCCGTTGCCGAACAGCAACGCGATCGGCGCGAGGGTGACAGCGGGCGTCACGGCCAGGACGAAACCCTCCGCCAGCGGACCCTCCGCCCGCCACCCGCCGGCCAGCGCGCGACCCGGCCCGTCCCCACGCCGGAGGGCGGCCAGCAGCAACGCCGCGCCGGCCAGCCCGGTGAACAGGCCGGCGACCGGGCTCGCCGCCGTCGCCAGGGCAGCGCAAATCGCGGCGAGCGCCAACCGGGCGGTACGTGGTGGGCGTTCCGTGCTGACGGCGCAGAGCGCGAGCAGCCCGAACGTCAGCCCGACGGCGAAGGTGACCCGTCCGCTCGCCAGATTGCCGACCAGGACCACGGCACCGAGGACGCCGGCCAGCAGCGGGCGTCGGGCCCGGTTCCGGGCGAACAGCCACGCCAGCGCGAACGCGCCGAGCACGGCGGCGACAGCCCCCAGTGGACGCATCCCGATCAGCGCGCCCAGCCGGGCCGTGAACAGGCTGTAGCCGTACTGGTTGACACCGCCGTACCAGCCGAGGTCGATCGGCGTCGCACCGTACCGGTCGGCGAACTCGGCCCGCGCCACCTGCGCCGCGAGGTCGGTGCCCATCCGGGGCGCGACCAGGAACGCGACGGCGAGCGCCACCGCGACCCCGGTCGCCGCCGTCCAGCCGGTGCGCCGCCCGAACGGGCGTGGCGACGCGTCAGGCATTGAGGACCCGTTCAGTAGCGGCCCGGGAGCGGCGACCGACGCGCAGGTACTCGTCGAGGAACTCCCCCGGATCGTCGCGGCCGAGCAGCCGGACCACGCCGGCCAGCTCCACCCCGTGCCGGGGCAACTGGTCGCCGGCCCGACCCCGGACCAGCATCAACGCGTTGCGGACCTGCGCGGCGAGGGACCACCCGGCGGCCATCTCGGCGGCGTCCGCCGGGTCGATCAGGCCGGCCCGCTCGGCCGCCGCGAGAGCGTCGAGGGTACGCGTGCCGCGCAGCGCCGGGTTCGCACCGGCGTGCCGGAGCTGGACGAGCTGCACCGCCCACTCCACGTCGGCCAGCGCGCCGCGACCCAGTTTGGTGTGGGTGGCCGGGTCGGCGCCCCGGGGCAGCCGCTCGGTCTCCACCCGGGCCTTGATCCGCCGGATCTCGACGACCTGCTCACGGGTCAGCCCCTCGGCCGGGTACCGCACCGGGTCGATCATCGCCTCGAACTCGGCACCCAGACCCGCGTCGCCGCAGACGAACCGGGCGCGCAGTAGCGCCTGCGACTCCCACACCCGCGACCAGCGGGCGTAGTACGCCGCGTACGCGGCGAGGCTGCGCACCAGTGGACCCTGCCGGCCCTCCGGGCGCAGGTCGGCGTCGACGCCCAGCGGCGGGTCGGGGGCGGGCACGCCGAGCAGCCGACGCAGCTCCTCGGCGATCGCGTGCGCGGCGGCGCTGGCGGCGCTCTCGCTGGCCCCGGCGGGCGGGTCGTACACGAAGAGCACGTCGGCGTCGGACAGGTAGTTCGACTCGTACCCGCCGAGCCGACCCATCCCGATCACCGCGAACCGCAACCCTTCCGGCGCGGGTTGGCTGGCCTGGGCGGCGCGCAGCGCGGCGGCCAGTGTGGCGTCGGTGACGTCGGCGAGTGCCGTGCCGACCTGGGTGATGTCGGACAGGCCGGGAGCCGGTCGGTTCGCGCCGTCCGGCCGCGTGGGGCTGGGTGCGAGCGAACCCGCGCGGCAGAGCACGTCGGCGCAGGCCACCCGGACCAGTTCCCGACGCCGCAGCGCACGCACCGCGCTGGTCGCCTCGACCGGGTCGGTGTGCCGGGCCGCCGCCGCGAGGAACCCCTCCCGGAGCACGTCCCGGGAGCGCGGGACCAGCTCGTTCTCCTCGGCCAGCAGCCGCAGCGCCTCCGGGTCGCGGGCGAGCAGGTCGGCCACGTACCGGGACAGCGAGAGGACCCGGGCCAGCCGCCGGGCGACCGGGCCTCCGTCGCGCAGCAGCCGCAGGTACCAGGGGGTGCTGCCGAGCTTGTCGGAGACCTTGCGGTAGTTGAGCAGCCCCCGGTCCGGCTCCGGCGCGTCGGCGAATTCGCTCAGCAGCACCGGCAGCAGGGTCCGCTGGATGGCCGCCGTGCGACTCACCCCGCCGGTGAGCGCCTGGAGGTGCCGCAGCGCCCCGGCCGGGTCGGCGAAGCCGAGGATCTCCAGTCGGTGCCGGGCCGCCTCGGGGGTGAGCCGCAGCCCGTCCGCCGGCACCCGGGCCACCGACTCCAACAGTGGCCGGTAGAGCAGTTTGGCGTGCAGTCGGCGTACCTCGGTGGCGTGGGTGACCCACTCGGCCCGGAAGCTCTCCACGGCGCTGCGCCCCGGCGCGGCCGTGAAACCCAGCGCGGCGGCGAGCCAGCGCAGCGCGCCCGGCTCGGTGGGCACCGTGTGCGTACGACGTAGGCCCTGGAGTTGCAGCCGGTGCTCGACGCTGCGCAGGAAGCGGTAGCCGCGCAGGAGCGCCTCGCCGTCGGCGCGACCGACGTAGCCGCCGGCGACGAGCGCGCGCAGCGCCGGGATGGTGCCCGGTTCCCGCAGCGTCTCGTCGCCGCGACCGTGCACGAGTTGCAGCAACTGGACGGCGAACTCGATGTCGCGCAGCCCGCCGGGACCACGCTTGATCTCGCGCTCCAGCTCCTTCGGCGGGATGTGGTCGATGATCCGGCGGCGCATGGCGCGTACGTCCTCGACCGCCTCGGGCCGTTCGGCCGCCCGCCACACCAGCGGCGCGAGCTGGTCGATCCATTCCTGGGCCAGCGGCAGGTCACCGGCGGCCGGACGGGCCTTGAGCAGCGCCTGGAACTCCCAGGTGCGCGCCCACCGCCGGTAGTACGCGAGGTGGCTGGCGAGGGTCCGCACCAGCGGGCCCCGGTTGCCCTCGGGGCGCAGCGCGGCGTCCACCGGCCAGGCGACCATCCCGCAGATGGAGATCAACCGGGTCGCCACCGAGGTCGCTGCCGACAGGTCGGCGTCCTCGGCGGCGACGAAGATGACGTCCACGTCGGAGACGTAGTTCAGCTCGCCACCGCCGCACTTGCCCATCGCCACCACCGCGAGCCGGGGTCGCTCGGTGCCGTCCGCCAGCTCCGTGACCGCGATCTCGTAGGCGGCGGCCAGCGTCGCGTCGGCGAGCGCGGAGAGCGCGGCCATGGTCTGTTCCAGGCCGCGCCCGCCGGTGAGGTCCGCCGCCGCGATCCGCAGCAACGCCAGCCGGTACGCGGAGCGCAGCGCCGCCGTCGGGTTGCCACCGTCAATGGTTCCAGCCGCCCCTCGGCGATCGGGGCGAGCCCGTCCGGTGCGGTGCGCAGCGTCAGGCAGTGCTCGGGGTTCGCCACCAGGTGGTCGCCGAGCGCCGACGACGCGCCCAGCACGGCGATGAGTCGCCGCCGCAGCCCCGGGTCGGCATGCAGCTCCGCGAGCAGCGGCGATTCGTCGCTGCCCTCGGTGGTGCGGCGTTCAGCCTCGACGATGCGGTGCAGTTGACGCAGCGCCAGGTCCGGGTCGGCGGCCCGGGACAGCGCGGCGAGCAACTCCCCGGCCGGCTCGCCGGTCGGCTCCTGCTCCTCCGGCCGCCACAGCCGCAGCCCGTCCGGGCCGAGGAGGTCCGCGGCGCGCGCGCCGCCGTCGCCCTCGGCGGTGCCGAACCCGTACCGGGCGAGCCGCCCCGGCGCCCTGGTCGGCCGGCTCATCAGTGCCCGAGCAGCGGCAGGCCGCGCCGCGTCACGCTGTCGTCCAACTCGCCGAGGGCCAGCGCGGCGAACCGGGCGGCGAACGGCTGCCAGACCTCCTCGATGTCGGGCAGCACCGAGGCGCAGGCCGCCACCACCAACTCCGGGTCGTAGCCCAGCTCGGCCAGTTGGGCCGAGTCGGTGGACCAGTCGGCGATCATCGCGGCGTCACACTCGATGTGGAACTGCAGACCCCAGGCCCGGTCCCCGAGCCGGAACGCCTGGTTCGGGTAGCGGGTCGACGCGGCCAGCAGGGTCGCGCCCCTGGGCAGCTCGGTGATCTCGTCGACGTGCCACTGGAGCACGTCCGGGATCAGCGGCACGTACCGGAACAGCGGGTCGCCCTCGGCGGCATCGCGTCGGCCGACCACGCCGGGGCCGATCTCCGGCCCGGACGGACTGCGTTCGACCAGCCCGGCGTGCGCCGTGGCGAGCAGTTGCGCGCCCAGGCAGACAGCCAGGGTCGGCACCCGGTGCCGGACCGCCTTGCGCAGCAGGCCCTCCACGGCGGGGAACCAGGGCGCGCCAGGCGAGCCGTCCGGCAGCGGGTACGCCTGCTGTTCGCCGCCGAGCACCACCAGCGCCGCGTACCCCTCCAGGTCGGCGGGGAGCTCGTCGCCGGCGTGCGGGCGGACCACCCACAGTTCCAGCCCAGCCTCGGTCAGCCACTCGCCCAGCAGGCGGGCGTCGTCGGTCGGGTCGTTCTCGATCACCAGCGCGGTTGCCACCCGTCGAGGCTAGCGGGTACGCCGCGTCGTGCCACGCCCCGCCACAGAGCCGCGTGCCCGCGCTGGTGGCGGTGGTTAGGCTCTGCGGTTGTGATCAGCGAGGACACCACCGCCGCCGTCCGCCCACCCGTGCTGGTGCCGGGGGACGCGGTGCTGCTGGTGTCGCCGTCCGGGCCGACCTCGCCGGAGCGGGTGGCCCGGGGCATGGAACTGCTCGTCGGTTGGGGTCTGCGCCCGGTGCCGGCCCCGAACGCGTACGCCCGCCACGGCTTCCTCGCCGGCACCGACGATCTGCGCGCCGCCGACCTGAACGCCGCCTTCGCCGATCCGGAGATCCGAGGGGTCATCTGCACCCGGGGCGGGTACGGCGTCCAGCGCATCGTGGACGCCATCGACATGGCCGCCGTCCGCCGCGATCCGAAGGTGGTGGCCGGTTTCTCGGACATCACCGCGTTGCAGTTCGCGTTGTGGCGGGGTGCCCGGCTGGCCGGGGTGCACGGCCCGGGGGCGGCCTGGCGCGACGAGCGGACCCCGCTGCGCTCCGCCGAGTCCCTGCACGCTGCGCTGATGACGACCGAGCCGGTGACGATCAGCGCGGTGCCCACCGAGGAGACGTTCGACGTCCGCGTCCCGGGTCACGCCACCGGCACCCTGCTCGGCGGCAACCTGTGCATGATCGCCGCGTCGATCGGCACACCGGATCTGCCCGACCTCACCGGTGCGGTGCTGTTGATCGAGGACGTTCAGGAACCCCCGTACAAGGTCGACCGGATGCTGACCCACCTGCGTCGGGCCGGCGCGCTGGACGGCCTGGCCGGGGTGGCGGTCGGGCAGTTCACCGACTGCGGCGACGGCTGGGACACCACGATCGTCGACGTGCTCGGCGAACGCCTCGGCGACCTGGGCGTACCGGTCCTCGGCGGCCTCCCCATCGGCCACGGCCCCGGCCAACTGACGGTCCCGGTAGGCACCAGAGCGACAGTGAACACGGACACCAACACCCTGACGGCCTCCCCTGCGGTCTCCCCCCGGCTCCCCCGGTGATCAAGAGGTTTGCGTCATGTCCGGCCCGGATTTTGACGCAAACCTCTTGATCACCTAGACGGGCCGGGGCAGGTGGGCTACCGCGCCGATTTCCAGGGCGGCCCAGACGCCGTCGGCGGTGCGGGCGATGCCGTGTGGTTCGGCATTGGGGGTAAGCAGGTCGTAGCCCTCGATCCGGCCGGTCGGATCGAGGTGACCGATCCGGTTGGCGCCCCACTCCGTGAACCACGCGCCGCCCGCCGGGTCGGCCACGATGGCGTGCGGACGGGCCGCACGGTTCGGCAGGGGAAACTCGACGATCTCGCCGTCCGGCGCGATCCGGCCGAGCTGACCGGCGGCGATCTCCACGAACCAGACGGCACCGTCGGCGCCGAGGGTGATGCCGACCGGGCCGGCGTTCGCGGTGGGCAGCGGGTGCAGCGTGGTACGACCGTCGAAGTCGATGCGGCCGATCGCGTTCGCCTGGTGGAGGGTGAACCAGAGCGCCTGGTCCGCGCCCGCGGTGATCATCGAGGCGAACCCGCCGGTCACCGGCAACGGGAAGACCGTGACGGTGCCGTCGGTGTCCACCCGGCCGATCGTGTCGGAGGTCATCCCGGCGTACCAGAGCGCGCCATCGGCTCCGGCGGCGATGCCGCCCGGCCCGGTGCCGGCGGGCAGGGCGATCATGCTTTGCTCACCGTCGACGCTGAGGCGACCGATCCGGTCGTCGCCGGAGCGGGTGAACCAGAGCGCGTCGTCCGGCCCGGCCGTGATGATCAAGGGCCGACCGCCGGCCGGCTCCAGCGGACAGGTACGGACCGTGCCGTCCACCCCCAGGCGGGCGATCGCGCCGGCGTGGACCAGCGTCAGCCACAACGCGCCGTCGGGGCCGGCCGTGATGCCGTACGGGCCGGCGCCCGGTTCGACGAGCGGTATCTCCCGAATCTCGGAGGTCGTCACGTGCGGTGTCCTTCCGTGGGCGGATCGCCCACCCTGACCGGTCGGCCAGCGACGGCACAACCGGTTTCGTCCGCCACCCGCCGATTATCAGCCCGCTGACAGGATCGCCACGGCTTCCACCCAGGCTGCCCGGTCACTGTCGGTGACGACAGCGCAGGATGACCGAACCTCTGGAGGACAGCATGTCCCGCACCATCCGCAGGAAGCACCTGCTGGCCGGCCTGGCCACCGCCGGCGTCCTCGGCGTGGGGATCGCGGCCCCGACGATCGCGTTCGCCGCGGACACCCCCACCCCGGCACCGAGCGCCAGCAGCGCCCCGGCCCCCGGCGCGAAGGCCGACCGGCAGGGCGAGTTCGCCGAGGCGCTCGCCAAGGAGCTGGGCGTGCCCACCGACAAGGTGACCGCCGCCCTGGAGAAGGTCCGCGAGCAGCACCGGCCGGCCGATCGGCCGCAGCGCCCCTCCGGCGAGGACCGCAAGGCCGCGCTCAAGGAGCGGCTGGACCAGGCCGTCAAGGACGGCAAGCTCACCCAGGAGCAGGCCGACGCCATCACCAAGGCCGTCGAGGCCGGCGTCTTCCCAGGGGCCGGCGGCCACCGCGGGTGGGGCCACCACGGCGGTCCGGCGGGTACGCCCGGCAAGTGAGCCCGCGGCACCCGTGAGCAACACCCGTTTCGCCGATGTGGCGGTGTCCCCGAGTCGGGACACCGCCACATCGGCGATCTGAGTGTCGATCGCGCCGCCGGCCGGGCGGGCGCGGCCTAGCCGGGCCGGCGTCAGTTCTGGCCGGGCGGCGGCGCGAACAGGCCGAGGTGGTTGCCGGCGGGGTCGAGCAGGTGGGCGAGGGTGAGCCCGGCCGGCGTCGTACGCGGGGCGACCAGCACCTTGCCACCGGCCGCCTCGGCCTGCCGGCAGGTCTGCGCCACGTCGGTGACCTCGGCGTAGAACACCGCGTAGTTCGGTGACGTCCCGTCGGTCGCCCGGATCGCTCCGCCGATCCCGGTGTCGCCGCCGGCACCTGTCACCCGGTAGGAGCCGCCGTCGGCCGATCCCTGCTCCTCGAAGGTCCAACCGAACAGCTCCCCGTAGAAGCGCTCCGTCTCCTCCGGCCGATCGGTGCCGATCTCGAACCAGGTGATGGGCGTCGTGGACATCTGCTGCCTCCAGAGTTTCCGAGTCGGCCGTTCGGCCGTCGTCTCAGAGCAGTCTCTGGGCCGTCCGCGACACCGTCCTGTCGGTGTTTCCGGATCACCCCGACGGGGTTTCCGTGCCGACGAAGACGCCGGACGAGCCGGCCGCCGCGCCTCAGACCAGGCTCAGCGGGCGGACACGCCGGTGCGGGATGTCGAGGTCCGTCAGGCGCAACTCCCGGGACACCACCTCGGGCAGCGGCCGGACGCTCCGGATCCGGTCGGTCCGGAAGCACCGAAGCTCGTCGCGCAGCCGGCACCAGGCCACCAGATACCAGTGTCGGGTGTTGCCGAGGTAGCCCAGCGGCTCGACGTCGCGCAGCGAGCCCGTGCCGTCGCGGTCGGCGTACCCGATGCGCAGCACCCGCCGCGCGGAGACCGCGTCGGCGACGACGGCCGGGACGGGTGTCGCCGGCCCGTCGCCGATCAGGTGCACGCGGCCGGCGAGACGGTGCGCCTCGACGGCGTCGGCCGGCTGCAGCACCGCCACCAGCTTGCGCAGGGCGGTGCCGCCCGGCCCGGCGAACGGCGTGCCGGCGAGCCGGTGCAGCGCGACAGCCATCGCCACCGCCTCGGCCGCCGTGAGGTTGACCGGCGGCAGGGTGCGGGCGCGGTCCAGCACGTAGCCGCCGGTGCGCCCCGGCTCGGCCCAGATCGGCACCCCGGCCTCCTGGAGCGCGCCGATGTCCCGTTCGATGGTCCGGCTGCTCACCTCGAAACGCGCGGCCAACCAACGGGCGCTGCGCGGACGCGGCGACACCGCCCGCAACTCCTCGACCAGCGCGTAGAGACGGTCCGTGCGGTTCATGCCCGGCATGCTACGGCCGGGGTACGACGAGCGCGCTCAGGCGATGCAGGCGCAGACGATCAGCGCGGCCCCGAAGTGGGTGGCGGCGCTGACCCGGGCCGCCGGGTGCGGCTCGGGCGAGCAGATGACCTCGCCGAGCTTGCCCGGGGTGAGCAGGTCCAGCACGAAGAAGGCCAGCGCCATGATGGCCAGCCCGACCAGCCCGAAGACCACGGTGGAGGCGAGCCCCTTGCCGAAGTCGCTGTAGCTGGTCAGGATCGCGGTGAACACGATCCCGGCGATGCCGAGCTGGTTGGCGGCGAGCAACAGCCCGGCGTTGGCGTTGCGGTCGACCCAGATCAGGTCCCGCAGCCGGCCCGGGGTCAGCAGGTCGACCAGCCCGAACCCGGCCGCCATGAGCCCGACGCCCACGATCCCGAACACGACGCTCTGCCAGGCACCGCTGAGCAGATCCTCCAGCACCGACTGCCTCCCGACTCTCCGCCCGGAGGGGTACCGGCGCGGTGATCGAGACGATAGCGGCAGGGCGCAACCGCGTCAGCCCCGCGCCCAGGGCCTGTTTCATAAGAACTGGCCGGCCTGCGGCGGGCCCGAACGACGACCGGCGGCGCCAACAGCTCCAGGACGACCCGCTCGGCCTCCTCGCGTGACGCCTTCGGATCCACCGACGCCACCACCCCGTCGTGGTAGAGGTCGACCACCCGAGGATCCACGTACGACGCACGAGCCACCGTCGGAGTGTTGCCCAGCAGCTCGGCCACCGCACGCATCACGGCGACCACCGCCCTGCGCCGGGCGGTCACCGACCGGGCCGGAGCGGCAGCGGCCAACTCGGTGGCGGCGAGCACCGTCGCGTGCCAGGTGCGGAAGTCCTTGGCGGTCATCTCCCCACCACTGGCATCACGCAGGTAGCCGTTCACCTCGTCGCTGCGCACATCCCGCCAGTCCCGGCCGTCCCAGTAGCCGAACAACCGGTCCGCCCGCCGACGCCGACGGCGCAGATCGACCAGCACCTGACACAACTCCGGGTCTTCGATCCGGCGTACCTGCTCGATGCCACCCTTCGCCGGGAACACCAGGACCACGCAGCCGCCGCGGGACCGGGCATGCTCGGGGCGCAGGGTGGACACCCCGTACGTCGGGTCGTCGCCGGCCGCGTACTGGTCACTGCCGACCCGGAACATCCCCATGTCCAGCAGGCGGGCCACCGTGGCGAGCACCCGGTCCCGGTTCAACCCCCGGCCGTCCAGGTCACGCCCCACCCGCTCCCGCAGCGCCGGAAGCCGACGGGCCACCTCCAGCATGTGGTAGAACTTCGCCTCGTCCTGCTTCTCCCGCCACCGCGGGTGGTAGACGTACTGCTTGCGCCCGGCCGCGTCGATCCCGATCGCCTGGATGTGGCCGTTCGGGTACGGCGAGATCCAGACGTTCTGCCAGGCCGGAGGAATGACCAACTCCCGCAGCCGGGCCAGGACCTCCGCGTCCCGAACCGGAGCACCGGTCGGGTCGACGAAGTGCCAGCCCCGACCGCGCCGACGCCGTCCGTACCCCGGTCGACCCGGGTCACTACGCCGCAACCGCACCGGAGACCCGCACCACCCTCTCCACCTCAGCCACCGCGGCCAACACTTCGTCGAGACGCAGGGCCGCCATCGTCGGGTGGCTTCCTACCCCGTCCCACCTGGGCCAATCGCCCTCGCCGGCCCAGAGCACCCGGTGCCGGGGCCGGTCCGGCGGCGGTCCCCAGTGCGCCGGCGGCACCGGCCCGAAGAGGACCACCGACGCGGTGCCGTACCCGGTGGCCAGATGGGCCACGCCCGTGTCCCCGCTGACCACCAGCCGGGCGTCGGCCACCAGCGCGGCGAGCGTGCCGAGGTCGGTCCGGCCGGCAAGCACCGCGTCCGACCCCAGGCCGGCCGCCTCGGCCACCCGGGCCGCCAGCGCCCGCTCGTCGGCCGATCCGGTGAGCAGCACCCGGTGTCCCTGGTCGGTCAACGCCCGGGCCAGCGCGGCGAACCGCTCGGCCGGCCACCGCTTGGCGGGGACCTTGCTGCCGGGATGCAGCACCGTCACACCGGCGGGCAGCCCGGCCGGCGCGGGCCGGCGCAGGCCGAGGTCGGCCCGGTCGGCCGGGATGCCGTACCAGGACAGCAGCCGGCACCACCGGTCCACCTCGTGCTCGTCGTCGGCCCACTGCGGACCGTCGACGTGGTCGCCGTCCGGGTCAGCGAAGGCGAGCAGCCGGCCGGGCCTGGTGGCCGCGAGCAACCGGTGCGACTGCGGGCCGCGCCCGTGCAGGTTGACGGCGACCTGCGGGGCCGACCCGACCCGGAAGGGCCGGTCCAGCCCGGAGGTGTCCACCAGCCGGTCCACGCCGCCGACCAGGTCGACGAGCGGAGCCAGCCCGGCGGGCGCGGCGAGCGCCAGCTCCCGAGAGGGGTACGCGGCTCGCAGCGCCCGCACGGCGGGCACCGCGGTCACCAGGTCGCCGACGCCGAGGGCGCGCAGCACGAGGATCACGGGTACGACGTCTCCTGCTCGGCGCAGACCACCAACTCGCGTACCGCGCAGCCGGGCGGTTGGCTCAACGCGAACATGATCGCGGCGGCGGTGTCGACGGGATCGTTGAGGATCGCGTCCGGGCCGGGCTTGTACTGCGGGTCGCGCTCGTCGAAGAACGCCGTGCGCATCCCGCCCGGAATGAGCAGGGTGACGCCGACCTGACCGGCGAGCTCGGCGGCGAGGGCACGGGTGAAGCCCACCACCCCGAACTTCGCCGCGCAGTACGCGGTGGCGTCGCTGACCGCCTTGACACCCAGGGTGGAGGCGACCGTGACGATGCGGCCCCGAGACGTCAGCAGGAACGGCAACGCGGCCCGGATCACCGCCGCGGTGGCCAACAGGTCGACGGCGACGATCCGGTCCCAGGTCTCGCCCGGCACGTCGAGGAGTCGACCCGGCACATCCATGCCGGCGGCGGTGACCACCGCGTCCAGACCGCCGGCCTGCTCGGCGAGGTGCTGGGTGGCCACCTCCGCGGCCCGCGTGTCGGCCAGGTCGCACTCGGTCCAGGACACCCCGTCGGCCGGTGGCTGCCGGTCCAGCACGACCGGCCGGCCACCGGACGCGGCCACCGCCGCGACCACCGCCGCGCCGAGCCCGCTCGCGCCACCGGTGACCAGGACCGTCGGGCCGGCCCCGGGCCGCGTGGCGGTCATCGGGTCTGCTCCGCGAGCGTACGAACGATCATGTCGGTGGTGGACCGACCGTCCAGGTAGGGCACCACCACAGTGTTCCCGCCCCACCGGCGCAGGACCTCCGCCTCCGGTAGGGCGGTGGCGTCGTCCCCGCCTCCGGTGGCGTAGTCGCCGCCCTTCACCCAGATGTCCGGGCGTACCCAGGACAGCGCCGCGGCCGGGGTCGGCTCGTCGAAGACGAGTACCGCGTCGACGCAGCTCAGTGCGCTCAGCACCCGGCTACGGTCACCCTCGGACATCACCGGCCGGTCCGGGCCCTTCAACCCGGCCACGCTGGCATCGGAGTTCAGACAGACGATCAGGCAGTCACCGAGCTGCCGGGCGGCCTGCAGGGTGGCCACGTGCCCGGCGTGCAGAAGGTCGAAGCAGCCGCCGGTCGCCACCACAGTGCCGCCCGCGGCGCGTACCTCCCGCAGGAGCGTGGCGACCGCGGCGACCCCCACCGGGTCGCCCGCCATACCGCCCCTCGGCAGCGACCGGAAGACTCCCCGGCCGGGCGCGCTCCTCGCCGGCGCCAGATCGGACGGCAGCGCCGCGGCCACTCCCCCACCGGCCACGAAACTGGACGCCTCGGCGACCGCCACCTGCACCGCCTCGGAGACCAACGCGCCCTCGGCCAACGCGAGGCTGGCGGCGGCCGCGAACCGGTCGCCGGCCCCGCAGGTGTCCCCCTCGGCGCTGCCCGGGGTCGGTACCACGAGCGGCGTCGACCCGGCATGGCAGAGCAACGCGCCGTCACCGCCCAACGTCACCGCCACCGCACCGGCCCGCCAGCGCCGCCGCAGCCCCTGCGCCCCGCGGGACGCGGTGGCCAACCGGGACGCGCCGGGCACCGCCGGGACCAGCTCACGTACCTCCGACTCGTTCGGGGTGGCCAGGTGCACACCAGGCACCGCCTCCGGGCCACGCGGGTGCGGGTCCCACACCACCGGCGCACGGGTCGCGGCCAACGCGTCGCGCAGCGCGGGCTGCCGGGCCACCCCCCGGCCGTAGTCGCTGACCAGCACCGCCGACGCCGAACCGATCACCCGAAGGACCTCGTCGGACGGCTCACCGGGCTCCCCGGACGCGCCGCCGCGGTCGTGGCGCAGCAGCACCCTGCCCCGAGCCCGGAGGCGGATCTTCTCCGGTGTCGCACCGGGCAGGGCCAGCGGGTACACCTGCACGCCGGCGGCGGCGAGCAGCGCGCTCAGTCGGGCGCCACCAGCGTCGTCGGCGAGCGCTGTCACCAGCACCACCTCGGCGCCCTGCGCGGCCGCGAACACCGCGGCCAGACCGGCGCCACCGGGCCGGTCGACGGCCGAGGTCTCGTCGAGCACCGGCACCGGGGAGTCCGGGCAGAGACGGTTCACGACCCCCTCCACGTCCCGGTCGAGCAGGGTGTCGCCGAGCACCACCACGGGTCCCCTCACGCTTGCCTCCTCATCCTCACGCGTCGACCTGCTGTGCGGCCCCACCGGGTCGGATCGATGATCGTCCGGATGAAGTAGTCGATCGAGTCGTACGCCGTCGGGCTGTCGGCCGCCTTGACCCAGGTCGGCGCCGGCGCTGCGA
>NZ_JBSFBM010000173.1:0-14139 GCF_053592955.1 Micromonospora sp. NPDC002411
GGTGTCGGGACCGGCGCCGGAGCGGCCGGTGTCGGGGTGCGCTCCCGTCGCGGTGTCCGGCGCGGCGGGTCAGGCGGTGTGGGCGTCGCCGGTGCAACCGATGGTCGTGCCGGTACGCGTGGTTTCGCCGTCGTCGTCGGCGGAGGTGTTCGCTGGCGGGTTGGTGAGCGGGGCGGCGTCGCCTGCGCGCGGTGCCGGGTGGTCGGGTCTGACGCCTGCCGTTGTGGGCGGTCCGGTGTGGCCGGTGGCACCGGCCGGCCCGGTGGCGCCGGTCGATCAGGATGCCGTCGGTGCCGGTGACAGGTCGCCGCCGGGGTCGGGGTCGGGGTCTGCGGTGGCCCGCCCGTCACCCACCTGCTCTGAACAGGTCTTCGATGTGGTGCCACTCGTGGTGGCGGCCGGCTTCCCGTCGGTGGGTGCGCGGCCTGGCTGACGTGGGCCGGGTCGGCGTGGGGGTTGGTCTGCTCCGGCAGGTCGACCTGCGGGCCGATCGGTGCCCGTGCCCGTCGGTAGGTGACGGCGGTGCGGGCCGATGCCTGTCCGTCTGTCGCGCGTGACCGGCCGTGCCGAACCCTGTGGGTTGTCCGGGGTGGGTGGCTGTCTGACGCGCATCTGAGATCGGAGAGACGTGGTGATCCACGTTGTTGTCGCCGAGGAGATGGGTTTGCTGCGCGGGGCGCTGAGCGCCGCGCTGTCGGGCGAGGAGGACATGGAGGTTGTCGCTGACGTGGAGGGTGTCGGCGATGTGGTGAAGGTGGTTCGGCGGTACCGCCCACAGGTGGTGGTGCTCGCGTTGACGCCGGATCTGCCTGATCCGGTGGAGGTGGTGACCCGGATTGGTGTGGAGGCGCCGGAGGTTGCCGTGTTGGCGATGAGTCCCCGGTGGAGTCCGGCGCTGGTGGAAGCGGCGTTGACGGCCGGTGCGCGTGGTCTGGTCGGCAAGGATGGTTCGCTGCCGGAGTTGGTGCGGGCGATCCGTACGGTTGCCGCCGGGGAGCGGGCGCTCGATCCGAGTGCGGCGGCGGCGGTGTTGTGGCCGGCGGAGAGTCCGTTGACGCCGCGGGAGATGGACGTGCTGCGGATGGCTGCCGAGGGTCTTCCGCTGAAGGAGATCGCCGTTCGTCTGCATCTGGCGCATGGGACGGTGCGTAATCATCTGTCGGCGATCCTTGCCAAGACCGGTGCGCGTAACCGGTTGGAGGCGGTGTGGCGCGCGCGGTGTGACGGCTGGTTGTAGCAGTTGGGGGGCGGGTTCGGTGGTGCGACCGGGCCCGCTCCCCCGCCGTGCGGATGCGTCGGATGCGTGTTTGAATGCTGACGATGGGTGATTATTGTGGGGGTGCACGGGAAGGTTCGTGATGATCCGTACCCTGCTCGCGTTGGACAGTGCCCTGGTGTTGGGGGCGCTGTCGTTCGTCCTTGCCGCCGAGGACGACATCCGGGTGGTGGCGGAGGTGGACCGGGGTGACGCGGTTCCCGAGGCGGTGCGGGATGGGCGTCCCGACGTGGTGGTGGCTGATCTGGATTTCGTCGAGGGCGTCGGGGCCAGCCGTCTGGGCCAGTGTCCGGTGCTGGTGTTGGCTGATCCGCGCAGGGCGGGGCGGTTGCGTGGGATGCGGTGCGGGACGCGGATGATCGGCATCCTGCGCAGTGATGTCGCTCCGCAGCGGGTGGTCGAGGGGATTCGTCTGCTGGCTCGACGGGAGCCGGTGCTCGACGCGGACCTTGTGGTCGCGGCGCTGCACGCGGACGGGCCGTTGACCGAGCGGGAGACGGAGGTGCTGGCGTTGACCGCGGACGGGGCGCCGGTGGCGGAGGTCGCGGTGTCGTTGGGGTTGACCAGTGGGACGGTTCGCAACCATCTCGGTCGGATCGCCCGCAAGGTTGGTGCGCGTACGCGGGTAGAGGCGGTGCGGGTGGCGCGTGAGGCGGGTTGGATCTGAGCGGTGTGGGTGGTGGGTTCACCCGCGTCGCGTTGGCGTGGGCAGGGGTGGTGTGGTGCGCTCCTGCCAGTGGCCGATGAGCAGCCGGTAGGTCGTGGAGTGTTCCAGCAGGTGCTCGTGGGTGCCGGCCTGGGGTTCGGTGCCGTCGAGGACGAGTAGTCGGTGGGCGCGGATCGCGGAGCTGATGCGGTGGGCGATGACGACCAGGGTGCCGGGTCGCCGGGCGAAGGCGTCTTCGACGGTTGCCTCCAGTGCCGGGTCCAGGTGGCAGGTGGCTTCGTCGAGGATCACCAGTGGGGCGGGTGCGAGCCAGGCGCGGACGGCGGCGATGAGTTGTCGCTCGCCGCTGGAGAGCTGGGCTGGTGTGATCGGCGCGGTCAGGCCGCCCAGTCGGGTGGCCAGGGGGCGTGCGCCGAGCGTGTCGATGGCGGTTTCCAGGGTGTGGTCGTCGGCGTCGGGCCGTAGGTAGCGCAGGTTGTCGGCGAGTCGGCCGGTGAAGATGTATGCCTCCTGCGGGACCAGTACCCGCCTGGTGGCGAGGATTGTTGGTTCGGTGCCGGTGACCGGGTGGCCGGCGAGGTGGACCGTGCCGGTCTGTGGCGGTAGCAGGCCGGCGAGGAGGGCGGCGAGGGTGGATTTGCCCGCGCCGCTGGGGCCCACGACGGCGAGGTGGTCGCCGGGGTTGAGGGTCAGCGAGAGGTTTTCCAGGACGGGTCGGGCGTGTGGGCCGTAGCGGAAGGTCAGGTTGCGGATCTCGGCGGCTGGGGTCGGGTTGGTGGTCGACCGGGGTGGGGTGTGGGATCTGGTCGGGTGGGTGGTGTCGGGTTCCGGGTAGGTGCGCAGGATGTTCTCCAGGGTCACCAGGTAGCGCAGTCCCCCGCCGCCGATGCCTTGGAGCAGGGTGTGCAGGGCTGGTTGCAGGCCGGTGGAGATGTAGATGAGCGCGCCCAGTACCGCGCCGGCGGTCAGGCCCCGTTCGACCAGCCAGGGTGTGGCGATCAGTAGGACGATCAGTGGGAGCCAGCCGCCGATGCCGAGGCTGAGGCTGCGGATCGCGGCCATCCGGGCGAGGGTGCGTTCCGCTGTGGCCTGTGCGGACACCTGCTGGTCCACGTCGGTGGTGACGCGTGTCTGGGCGCCGCAGGCGAGGACGTCGCGGTGCGCGGTCAGGGCGGTGGCGGCCGAGTGGCTGAGGTGTTCGCCGGTGCGGACGTAGGTGCGTTGGTGCGTGATCATGGCTGGTAGTGCGGCGAGGAACACGGCCAGGCCGGCGGCCAGTGGCGCGGCGGCCAGCGCCGCGACGACGGGTGCCAGGGCGAGGAGTCCGAGGAGGGCGGCGCCGGCGGCGAAGAGGAAGCCGCGGGTGACCATGAGCAGGCCGGCGAAGGTGTCGCGGACGATTTCCAGTTGGTGGGTCAGGCGGGCCAGGGCTGCGTTGTCCGGGTGTGCGCCGGGTCGGGTGGCGTCGTGCAGCGCTCCCCGGACCATGCGGGTGGCGAGTTCGTCGCGGAAGGGTTCGACAACGGCGCCGAGGCACCGGTATGTGCGGCCGGTGGCCGCTGCGCCGAGCAGTACGGCGGCGGCGAGGGCGCCCAGCCAGGCCAGGCCGGTGACGGGACGCCCGGCCAGGAATCCTTCGTCGACGGCGTGGGCGACCAGGTAGCCGGAGAGCAGTGCGGGTATCGCTTCGACGAGTGACCAGCCGGCGAGTCGGGTCAGGTCCCGTCGGCGTGCCAGTGCGGCCCGCCAGGTGACCTGTCGTACGCCGGGGTGGGTCACGGCGCGCTGCTTGTGGGTGTGAAGACGGCGCGGTATTCCGGGTCGGCCCAGAGTTGGTGGTGTGGCGCGAGGCCGCGTAGCCGGCCGGTGTGCAGCCAGGCGACGAGGTCCGCGGCTGCGGCGGTGGCGGGCCGGTGGGTGATCAGGAGTCGGGTGCGGTGGTCGGTTCGTCGGGTGGTTGCCTGGGTGATGCGGTGTTCGGTGGCGGTGTCCAGGTTGGAGGTGGCGTCGTCGAGGATGAGTAGTCGGTCGGCGGTGAAGGCGCGGGCCAGGCCGAGGCGTTGGGTTTCGCCGCCGGACAGTGGTGTGTGGGTCAGTGGGGTGCGGTAGCCGTCGGGGAGTCGTTCGACGACGTCGGCTATGGCCGCGGCGCGGGTGGCGGCGAGGACGGCCGGTGTGGCCGGGGCTGGTTCGGGTGGTGGTGTCGCCGACTCGGTCGGCAGTGCCAGGCCGATGGCGTCGTGGATGGTCGCGCCGATCAGGACGGGTCGGTCGAAGGCGTAGCCCACGGCGCGGCGCAGCGCGGCCGGGTCGAGGTGGCGCAGGGGTACGCCGTCGAGTCGTACGTCGCCGGTGTCGGGGTCGTGTAGTCGTCCGGCGATGGCGGCGAGGGTCGACTTGCCGGCGCCGGACGTGCCGACGACGGCGACGGTGGCGCCGGCTGGTACGTCCAGGTCGATGCGGTCCAGGATGGTGCGGCCGTCGTCGGTGTGCACGCTGACCGCGCGGAGTTGTAGTGTGCCGCCGCCGGGTGGCAGGGGTCGGGTGCCGGTGGGTGCGGCGGGTTGGGCGAGCACGTCGGCGATGCGGTGCGCGCCGGCGCGGCTGCGGACCAGGTGGTTCAGGGTGGCGAGTACGCCGCCGAGTCCGGCGCCGAGGGCGGCGTAGCGGACCGCGGCGACCAGTTGTCCTGGTGTGAGCCAGTTGACGGTCAGGGCGTATCCGCCGACGGCGATGACGCTGAGGTGCAGCAGCGGCGCGACGGCGGCGGTGCGGGCGCTTGCCGTGGCCAGGAGTGTCCATCCGCGGTGGCCGTACCGGTTCAGTGTGGGTAGGGCGGCGAGGACGTGTTCCTGTTCGCGGTGGGTGGTGGCGGCGGCGGCGATGGTGCGGGCGCCGTTGAGTGATTCCAGGAGTCGGCCGGCGATGCCGCCCAGGACCCGTTGGTAGTTCGCGGTCGCGGTCGAGGCGTCGGTGACGAAGGCTCGCATGAGGACGGTGAGGAGGCCCAGGCCGGCGAGGAGGGTGATCCCGAGGGTGGGGTGGATGATGGTGAGCGCGACGACGCTGCCCAGTGGTGGGAGAACTGCCACGGTCGCGAGGACGAGGGCGTTGCCGGCCTGTCCGGCGTCGGCGGCCTGGCTGACCAGCCGGCCGACGAGGTCGCCTACCGGGTGGCGGCGGGTGGCGCGGACGTCGAGGGTGAACAGGTGGCGTAGCAGGTGGCGGCGTAGCCCTGCGGTGGCGCGTGCCGCGCCGAGTCCGGTGGCCAGGTCGCTGAGGGTGTCGACGCAGATGAGGACGAGGACGAGCGCGCAGGCGGTCCACCAGCCGGAGCCGCCGGTGAGGGCGGTGTCGACGGCGTGGCCGAGGGCTGCGGGGAGCAGGAGTTCGGCGGTCGCGCCGAGCAGGGCGACCGCTGCGAGTGTGGCGGTCCAGCCGCCGCCGGCCAGGGCGGTGCGTCGGAGCAACCGGTCGCCCGTGGCGAACGCCGACATCGGTTCCCTCCCGGTGATGCGCGGTCGCCCTGGGTGGGTACGTCTACCCGCCCAGGGCAACCGTGCGCGATTGGATCAGTTGCAGGTCGTGACGGAGAGCGAGCTGTCGCCGCAGAGCAGCAGGCTCGCCCGGCTACCGCCACCCGTGCGGTCGGCCGGAGCCATCTCCAGGCCCTGGAGGTCCAGAAGCGCCATGTCGTGTCACCTCCCTTCGTTTCGTCGGTGGAGAAGGTGCCCTCGTTGTGGCGAGGGGGTCGGTGCGCCCGTGAGGGGCGTGAGGAACGGCAGCGTCGGTGGTGTGTCGTGCTGGGCGCAGGCCAGCGCGAGCAGCACGCCGGCGGTGCCGGTGCCGAGGTCCATGGACAGGCGCAGCAGCTGTTCGCCGGGGAAGGCGGTGCCGCCGGCGTACGGCAGCGCGTGCCAGGTCAGCCGGTCCAGTTGCGCGGTGAGGTCGCGGCGGTCGGTGTCGTCGGGTGAGGCGGCGAGGTAGGTGATGATGCCGGCGCGGCCGGCGAAGAGCCCGGACTGGGCGTAGAACGGTGAGCGTGCCGCGCGGCGGATGCCCGCGCTCGCCTCGGTGAACTGGTCGTCGGCGCGGTGGCGTAGGTACTGGTCGATGACCAGTCCGATGCCGACGCTGCCGTTGGCCAGGTAGGGCATGGTCCGCCAGCCTTCGTTGACCTCCAGTGCGCCGTCTGGGCGTACCACGCAGCGGCGCAGGTCCTGCCGTAGTGCGGTGGCGGCGTGCCGGAGCAGGGTGTCGTCGCCGGTCAGTTCGTGCAGTCGCAGGGCCATCAGCGCCGCGCCGGTGCGGCCGCGGAGCAGCCCGGCGTACGGGTGGCGTCCGCCGCTGATGTCGGGGCCGGGGTCGTCGGCGAGTTGGTCGATGACACGTTCGGCGGCCTGCCAGGCGGCGTCGCGCAGCGTCGTCTCGCCGGTGCGGGCGGCCAGTTCGGCGAGGTTGAGGGCGATCCCGGACAGTCCGCTGTGCAGGCTGTGGTCGAGCCCGTCGAGGGGTTCGCGGAGGCAGATGTCGAGGACGTCGAGGGCGTCCTGTCGGCGGCCGAGGTGTTCCAGGGCGTAGGCGACGCCGTGCAGGCCGTCGTAGAAGCCGCAGCGGGTGCCGGAGGGTGGTGCCGTTGCTCGCCGTACCAGCCATTGCTCGTGTTCGGGCTGTCGGCCGGCGCCGCTGGCGTGTAGGGCGTACAGGACGCCTGCCGCGCCGTGGGCGAGGTTGAGGCCGCCGGTGCGGAACTGTTCGATGTCGCCGGGGTGGAGCCGGTCGTCGCGTTCGGGTGTGGCGCTGGCGACGATGGCCGTGGTCAGTCGGTCCCGTGCGGTCGGCCAGTCGCCGAGGTGCCCGTCGGGGGCGGTGGTGGCCGGTGCGTCGCCGGTGATCTCTTGGACGGCCGGGTCGAGGAAGGACCGGGGCACCGGGAGGTTCGTGGCGATGATGTCGGCCAGGTGTGCCACTTTGGCGGGGGCGAGGCGGACCAGTTGGGTCAGCGGCAGGAACAGCGCCAGTCGCAGGCAGGCCAGGGCGTAGCGGTCCACCGCAGGTCCGGTGCGGTCGCGTGGGGCCGCGAAGCCCTGGTTGCGCAGCCCGGGGCGGCGGTGTCCGGCGATCGGCGCGGCGACCTCGAAGTCGACGAGGGCGACCTGGTCGTCGGGGCGGATCATGATGTTGAACAGGTGCAGGTCGCCGTAGACCAGGCCGCGGTCGTGGATCGCCGTGATGAGCGCGTCGACCTGTTCGTAGACGTGTTGGGCCCAGCGGGTGTACGCCGTGCGGTCGTCGGGCGTCGCGTCGGCGTCGATGAGGGGGTACCTGTCGACGAGCGCCTTGTTCAGCGGTCGGCCCTCGATGAATTCGAGCGCGAGGAAGTGGTGCTCGCCGAGGGTGAACTCGTCGTGTACGCGCGGGACCTGCGGTAGGTCGGCGAGTTGCCGTAGGGCCGTGGCCTCGCGGGCCAGCCGGGCGACGGCGTCGGTGCCGTCGGCGTCCAGGCCGGCGTGCGGCCGGGCTTCCTTGAGGACCACCTGGGTGTCGGTGCGCAGGTCGCGGCCGACGTACAGTCCGCCGCCGTTGGAGAAGTGGATGACCCGCTCGATGCGGTAGGGCACCTCGTTGGTGTTGGTGTCGTTGCGGGCGGCCAGGTGGGGGCCGAGGAAGTCGGGCAGGGTGACCCAGGCCGGCAGGTGGAACACGGGTTCGCGGCGGTCGGGCACGAGCGTGCCGGAGTCGTCCTCGATCGCCGGCACGACCTGGCCGTCCGGGGAGTGGCAGTAGCGGGCGGCGAAGCCCCCGTAGCGCACGTGGACCGGTCCGGTTCCGTAGCGCAGGTCGCTGAGGACGTACGGTCCGGGCTCGCCGGCCAGCAGTTCGTCGAGTTCCTTGCAGGTCAGCTCCAGCTCCGCGTCGTCGCGTGGGTAGACCGTGACGAACTTGCCGCTGGCGGCTCGGGCGGCGTACTTGGAGTTACGCAGCAGCAGGGTGCGGGGTCCGCGCAGGAACTTGAAGGACAGACCTCGGGGTACGCAGTAGTCGAAGACGGTGTCGAGTATCCGCTCGGCGTTGGCCAGCGTGGCCGAGATGTGGATCTTCCAGCCCTGTTGGGGCAGTGAGCCGCCGTCCGGGCCGTAGATCAGCCAGTCGTCGAGCGGCTCGCGGCGCCATCCGTGCGGCACCGGCCGATCGGCGGCCGGGAAGACGGGTTGCGCGACGGCGGCGCCGAGCGAGTCGTAGAACAGTCGATCAGCGGCGCAGTAGCTGTCGTAGCGCTCGTCCACCGTCCCGCCTCCCGTCTCGAACCTGGCCGGCTGTCGTGCCGGCGCTCTGGATCGAGTCTCGTGGACGGGACGGGGCGCCCCACAGTGCAGTTAGTCATGAGGTTCGATGCGTGGTGCACAGGTGTTCATGACAAAAGTCAGGGTCTGCTGCCGGGTCGGTCGCTTACGTGCGGGTTCGCCGCAGCCAGTCCTGGGCGTGTGCGCGCAGCAGGGCCGGTTGTTCGAAGGGCAGGTAGTGGCCGGCCTGGTCGATGGTGGTGTAGGTGCCACGGGGGTAGCGGCGCATGGCGTGGAACTGGTCGGCGTACCCGACGACGCCGTCCTGTCGGCCGGTGAGCACGGTGACGGGCCCGTGGAAGGGTGTGTCGACGTGCTCGTCCGGGAGCGCGTACCCGGGGCCGCTCCGCAGCGTCCGTTGGAAGGTGTCGTCGCCGGGGCCGCCGGCGGCGAGGGCGGCGAGCACCGTGCTGACGACGGCCGGGGTGCGGTGGCCCAGCGCGGCGTCGAGGTGCGCGCGAAGGTCGGTGGGGGCCTCGTCGAGCCAGCCGGCGGGTCCCGGTGTCGGGCGCTCCTCGGGCAGGGTGCGGCTGCTCGGCGCGATGGTGATACCGGGGCAGACGAGGAGCAGGCCGCGGACGAGTTCGGGTCGTTGGCGGGCGATCCCGGCGGCGAGGTACGCCCCGTAGGAGGCGCCGGCCAGGAGGACGGGCGCGTCGACGTGGTCGTCGAGCCACGCGCACACCCCGTCCAGCACCGCCTGGGAGGTGGCCGGGCAGGTTGCGGGGGTGTCTCCGTGGCCGGGCAGGTCGAGGTACGTCTCGTGCAGGTCGGCGTCGGCGAAGGCGGGTGCCAGGGCGGCGGCCGTGGCGACGCGGGTCATGCTGAACATCGGCAGGCAGATGATCTTCGGCCCGGTTCCCGCTGACTGGTCGAATGTGAGGCGCATTGTCGAATTCTGCATCGGGTGGTGGAGCGGGGGGGTCCCGGTGAGCGCAGTCGTTGTGGCTGACCTTACGTGCGTCGCCCGCCGGGAATTCCGCGGGTGGGTCGCGCCGTTCTCCGTTCGGAAGATCAGAATCAGATGATCGAATGGAAGTGCCATGCACATGCGCTCAGACGCGGTGGTGCTGTTCGGCGTTACCGGAGACCTCGTCTCGAAGAAGCTGTTCCCGGCGCTGTACGAGTTGACCCGTCGCGACCGCCTGAATGTCCCGGTGATCGGCGTGGCCCGCTCCCCCTGGGATGACCAGCAGCTCGTCACCATGGCCCGCAAGTCGGTGCTGGAGGCCAACGACGAGATCGACGAGGAGACCTTCGACGGGCTGGCGGCCAACCTTTCGATGATCTCCGGCGACTACGCCGACCCGACGACGTACGAGCGTCTGGCCGAGCGTCTGCGCGACGCCGAGCGGCCCGTCTTCTACCTGGCGATTCCTCCGGCGGTGTTTGGGTCCGTCGTCGAGGGCCTCGCGGCGGTCGGGTTGGCCGACCGGGGCCGGGTGATCGTGGAGAAGCCATTCGGGCGTGACCTGGAGTCGTCGCGTGAGCTGGATCGCACGCTGCGGGCGGCGTTCGACAGCGAGCGGGTGTTCCGCATCGACCATTACCTGGGCAAGGAGGCCGTCGAGGGTCTTTACGCCTTCCGGTTCGCCAACCGGTTGTTCGAGCCGTTGTGGAACAACGAGCACATCGACAACATCCAGGTGACCCTCGCGGAGGCTTTCGGTACGCAGGGTCGGGCCGGGTTCTACGACACGGTGGGCGCCACCCGGGACGTGTTGCAGAACCACATCCTGCAGGTCGTCGCGTTGATCGCGATGGAGGCGCCCGCCAGTGACGACACGACGGCGTTCCGGGAGGCGGAGGCTGCGGTGCTGCGGCAGATCGCGCCGCTGTCGCCGGAGTCCACGGTGCGGGGGCAGTACGCCGGCTACCGCGACGAGCCGGGTGTCGCCGCCGACTCCAACACCGAGACGTTCGTGGCGACCCGATTGACCGTCGACTCCCCCCGCTGGGCGGGTGTGCCGTTCTACCTGCGCACCGGTAAGTCCCTGCCGGGGACGGCGACGGAGGTCGTGGTCGAGTTCAAGCAACCGCAGCGGTCGCTGATCCCGGCGGAGCGGGGCACGGTGACCGCCGCGAACCTGTTGCGGTTCCGCCTCGGGCGTGGCGACGGCATCACGATGTCGATCCAGGCGAAGAGCCCGGGCGCCGAGGTCGCGAGTCGTCCGGTGGACCTGTCCGTCGACTTCGGGTCGGCGCTCGGTCGCCGCCAGGAGGCGTACGAGCGGTTGCTCGACGACGCGATGGACGGGCAGCACCTGCGGTTCGCCCGCGCGGAGACGATCGAGCAGGAGTGGCGCATCGTCGCGCCGATCCTGGACCTGCCGGCACCGGTGCGGTCGTACGACAAGGGCACCTGGGGTCCGGCGGACGCCGAGGCCCTCGCCGGCGGCTGGCACGCCCCGGACCTGCGGTAGTGGCGCTGCTCACGGCGCCGGCGTTGCCGGCGTCGGAGCGCGCCGCGCCCTGGCAGGGTGTGCCGAATGGCAACTGATGAGACGGTGGGCGCGCTCGCCGAACTGGCCGAGGCCGAGTTCATGTTCCGGTACGAGTCGGGTGCGTCGGCCGACGTCCGGGACGCGCTCGGGATCCGGACGGCCAGGATGGGCGGCGGGGTGGTGCTGTCGATGCGACACGACCCGACCGGCTACTGGTCCAAGGCGCTCGGGTTCGGCGTCGACGAGCCGGTGACCGGCGAGTTGATCGCCCAGGTGTGCGACGTCTACCGCGCCGAGGGCACGCCCAGCGCGGTCATTCAGATCGCCCCGGACCGGCTGCCGGCGGACTGGGACGAGATCTGCGCGCGGGAGAACATCACGGCGGGCGGTGTGTGGGTCAAGCTCGCTGGTGAGATCGACGCCCTGAAGCCCGGTGGCACCGACCTGCGGGTCGGTCCGGTCCCGGACGAGTCGGTGCACGAGTGGGCGTCGGTGGTGCTGCGGTGTTTCGGGATGCCCGAGGAACACCTGGGGCCGATGCTGGCCGAGAGCGTCCGCGACCCCGGCTTCCGTCCGTTCGCCGCGTGGGACGGTGCGGAGATGGTGGCCGCCGCGAACCTGTTCGTGCACGGCGAGGTCGGTTCGCTCAACACCGGTGCCACGCTGCCGACGCATCGGGGTCGGGGCGCGCAGTCGGGCCTGCTGGCGGCCCGGGTGGCCGCGGCTGCGGCGGCCGGTTGCCGGTGGGTCACCGCCGAGACGGGCCGGCCCGCGCCGGGTTCGTCGAATCCGTCGCTGGACAACATGCGCCGGCTGGGCATGAGCCCGCTGTACGAGCGGCGTAACTGGGTGTGGCAGGCGTAGCCCGGGGGCTGACAGGCGGCGTGGCTGAGTGACCGCTCAGCTCACGGTATCGACCACCCGGCGCTGCCGAGGTTTGCCGCCGGTGTGTGCGGGGGGCACGTTGTGGGGACGTCTCGTCCTCATCGGAGAGGAAGCAGCGCATGCTTTCCGCACTCGATCGTCGGCACACCATCGCGCCGCCCGGCTACAGCCGGTGGCTCATCCCCCCGGCGGCGTTGGCCATCCACCTCTGCATCGGCCAGGTCTACGCGACAAGCGTCTACAAGAACTCGCTGATCGCCCACTTCGACACCAGTCAGACCGCGATCGGGGTGATCTTCAGCATCGCGATCGTGATGCTGGGGTTGTCCGCCGCGGTCGCCGGGACCTGGGTGGAGGCGAACGGGCCGCGTAAGGCGATGTTCGTCTCGGCCTGCTTCTGGGCGACGGGCTTCCTGGTGGGTTCGGTGGGCATCGCCACGAAGCAACTGTGGTTGCTGTATCTGGGCTACGGCCTGCTCGGCGGCATCGGTCTGGGGATCGGTTACATCTCCCCGGTCTCCACGTTGATCAAGTGGTTCCCGGACCGGCCGGGCCTGGCCACCGGTCTGGCGATCATGGGATTCGGTGGTGGGGCGATGGTCGCCTCTCCCCTGTCCCGGCAGCTCCTGTCGTTCTACGACCCCGGCTACGACCCGGCCAACGCCGGGTCGACGGCGTCGGGCAGCGCCCTGGTCTGGTTGTTCGTGACGCTCGGCCTCGGCTACTTCGTGATCATGATGTTCGGGGTGGCGAACGTGCGGGTGCCGGCCGAGGATTGGCGGCCGGAGGGCTTCGACCCTGCCAGCGTGGCGGCGAAACCGCTGGTCACCACGGCGAACGTGTCGGCGGCGAACGCGGTGAGGACCCGCTCGTTCTGGCTGCTGTGGGTGGTGCTGTTCTGCAACGTCACCGCCGGAATCGGCATCCTGGAGCAGGCCAGCCCGATGATCCAGGACTTCTTCCGGGACAACGGCACGTCCGCGGTGACCGTCGCGGCGGCCGGCGGGTTCGTGGGCCTGTTGTCGCTGTTCAACATGGCCGGCCGGTTCGTGTGGTCGTCCACGTCGGACGTCATCGGCCGCAAACCGATCTACCTGGTGTACCTGGGTGTCGGCATGGTGCTGTACGCGCTGCTGGCCCTCGTGGGGCAGACCGCCACGGCGTTGTTCGTGCTGTTGGCCTGCGTGATCCTGTCGTTCTACGGCGGTGGGTTCGCGACCGTGCCGGCGTACCTGCGCGACCTGTTCGGCACCTTCCAGGTCGGCGCGATCCACGGTCGGTTGCTGACCGCGTGGTCGGCGGCGGGAATCGCCGGTCCGCTGATCGTCAACGGGTTCCTCGACGCGCAGGGCAAGCCGGGCACGTTGACCGCGGCGGCGTACCGGCCGGCGTTGTTCACCATGGTGGGGGTCCTCGCGGTGGGCTTCGTGGCGAACCTGCTGGTGCGGCCGGTGCCGCAGCGCTACCACGAGCCGGCGGGGAATGTGGACGAGCCGAAGACCGAGCAGAGGAGTGGGACGCGATGAGCGACGACAGCCGTAACGGGCAGCAGGCCCGGTTGTGGATCTCCTGGCTGGTGGTGGCGGTGCTGCTCGGCTACGGGGTGGCGCAGACCGTCATCACGGCGGCGAAGCTGTTCACCCACTGAGAGCGGTGAGCCGGGGCGCGCGGCGTCCCGGCTCACAGGCCGCCGGACACCCGCAGGACCGTGCCGGTGGCGTAGGAGGCGTCCGGGCCGAGCAGCCAGGCGATGGCGGCGGCGATCTCGTCGGGTTCGCCGGCACGGCCCAGCGGGATGCGGCCGACAGCCGAGTCGGGGCGGTCGGGCACGCCCGAGTCGGCGTGGATGTCGGTGCGCACAATGCCGGGCGCGACGGCGTTGACCCGGATGCCCTTCGGGGCGAGTTCCTTGGCCAGACCCACGGTGAGGGTGTCGGTGGCGGCCTTCACCGCGGCGTAGTGCACGTACTCCCCCGGGCTGCCGAGGGTCGCGGCGGCCGAGGAGACGTTGACAATCGCGCCGCCGTCGGTCAGCCGCCGGGCGGCCTGCTGCGCGCAGAGGACGTAGCCGACGAGGTTGACGTCGACGACCCGGCGCAGGTCCTCGACGCGCAGCTCGGTGAAGGGTCCGATGAGGCTGGTGACACCGGCGTTGTTGACCAGGCCGGTGAGCGGGCCGAGCTGTGCTGCGGCGTCGAACAGCTCGGCGACCTGGTCGGGGTCGGTGGTGTCGGCGCGTACCGCGATGGCGTTCGCTCCGGTCGCGTGCAGGTCGGCCAGGACGGTCGCGGCGGCGGCCTCGTCGCGGCGGTAGCACAGGGCGACGTGGTGACCGGCGGCGGCGAGGCGGCGGGCGGTGGCCGCGCCGATGCCGCGACCGCCGCCGGTGATGACGGTGACGGGTGCCACGGTGCCTCCAGGGCTGTCGGAGCAGGATGCGCCGACGCTACCGTGACCGGCGCGGTCCGGTCGTCGAGAGGAGGGTCACATGCAGCGCGCGTTGGTGCTCGGCGGTGGCGGGGT
>NZ_JBSFBM010000174.1:0-14124 GCF_053592955.1 Micromonospora sp. NPDC002411
ACGGGCCGGCAGTTCGGGCAGGTGGGGCAGGTCCGGAAGCTCACCGAGGACCACCCGCTGGGCCTCGCCGATGTCGGTGCCGGGCAGCGAACCGACACTGTCGCCGGGCTGGCGTGCGGTCGGCTGTTAATCGGTTGACCGCGTGCCGGTGGGACGGCGAGCATGGTCCTGCGCATCGTGCGTCCCGGGCGTGGGCCCGGTCGAGGAGAGGAGGTCGGTCATGGCCGTCTTCGCAGGTCGCTTCCAGCCGCCTATCTCAGCCTCGACCAAGGGAACCTCACCACAGTGCGCGATCACGACCTTCCGGCGCTGGAGCGCCGGAGCCGCGGCAAGAGCCGCTTCGACGACGACGAACCACAGTTCCTGAAGCGCGGGCGGCCCACCGAGCCACCCGCGAACCCGGACGCTGAACCCGATCCCGACACCGGCGACAGCTGGTCGTCCTGGGACGACGCCGTGCACGGGCCAGAGCCACACCCAGCCTGGCTGGTCACCGAGTTGGCCGCCCGGGACACCGAGCTGGGTGTGCTGAAGACCGGCAAGGAAGCGGACGTCCACCTGGTCCGCCGGGCGGTGCCCGACACCGACCGGTCCTGTCTGCTGGCGGTCAAACGCTACCGCGATCCCGAGCACCGGCTGTTCCACCGCGACGCCGGCTACCTGGAGGGGCGCCGTGTGCGCCGTTCCCGGGAGAACCGGGCGATGGCCGGCCGCACGGCCTTCGGTCGGCAGATGATCGCCGGGCAGTGGGCGGCGGCGGAATTCGCCGCCCTGGCCCGCCTCTGGGAGATCGGTGCCGGGCACGATCGGATCGCCGTGCCGTACCCGGTGCAGCTCCGAGGCACCGAACTGATGCTGGAGTTCGTCGGCGACGCCGAGTCGGGGCAGGCCGCTCCCCGGCTGGCCCAGCTGCGACCCGGCCTGGCCGAGCTGCGCGACCTGTGGGCACAACTCGTGGAGGCGCTGCGGGTGCTGGCGCGGGCGGGCTACGCGCACGGCGACCTGTCGCCGTACAACCTGCTCGTGCACCAGGGGCGGCTGGTCGTGATCGACCTGCCGCAGGTGGTCGACGTGGTGGCCAACCCGCAGGGTCCGGAGTTCCTGGCGCGCGACGTGCGGGTGGTCGGCACCTGGTTCGCGGCTCGGGGCCTGCCCGCCGAGCAGACCGATCCCCACACGTTGACCGGTGAGTTGCTGCGCGAGGCGGGGCTCCGCTGATCGGGGCGGGTCGGGCGGCCGGACCGCCCGACCCGCTCTGCCGTCACTGGAGGTAGCGCTCCACCTCAGGCTTGGGGCGTTCGCCCTGTGCGTCCGGGTCGCCGTGGGTCTCCCGGGCGGCCCGGCGGCGGCGCAGCAGGTCCCAGCACTGGTCGAGGGACTCCTCCAGGGCGCGCAGTCGCTCGCTGGCCTCGCCCTCGGTGCCCGACTCGTGGGCCTGGGCGTCCGCACGCAGCTTGTGTTCCTCGTCTACCAGCTCGGAGATCCGGTTCAGGATGGTCTTGTCGTCCATGCTCCTGAGCCTGGCACAGCGGCACCGGAAGCGCCTGGATTCGTACCCCTGTCGCGCTTCGGTCATCGGCTGGACCACACCGACGGCGACGCGTCGATGCGCCGGTCTCACGCTCGGTTCGGATTGTGTCACGCCCTGCCCATCGTGGGGTGAGAATCACTGAGCCGAGCGTTCCGAAGCGCCATGATCCACACAGGTGGCCATCCTCCGCCGCAGGTCACCCGGGTTCCTCGGTGACCCCTGGGCGCGGTCCGGCTGGCGGACGCGTCGCCCGGGGCAGGTCGTCCGACTGAACCTCGGCACCATCCGGCCGTACCTGGTCACCGAGCACATCGACGCTCCACTGTGGTATGACAAGGATCTCCATCCGGCGATGGTGATGCGAGCGGCCGTGGCGGCCGTACAGCCTCGGCTGCGGCGCCGCTGGGTGGATCCGCCCATATCTCGGATAGCCGTTGGTCTGCACTGCTTGAGGGAAATTCCGGACACTGCTAGCGTGCGCCGGGCCGGGGGCTGGGCTCGTTCAGCCATTCAAAACGGTTGAGGGACGGGTGGGATGGCTTCCCGCAGTGCAAGTTTGCGCACCAAGATTGTGGCCCTGCTGGTCTCGCTCGCGGCGCTCTGGGCGTTCGCGGCCTGGGTGACCCTGCGCGACGGTTTCAACGTGCTCGGTGTGCAGAGGCTCGACGCGCAGGTCGTGCAACCCAGTGAGTCGCTGCTCACCGAGCTGCAACGGGAGCGTCGGATGTCGGTGGCCTACCTGGGCCGCCGCGACCCGGGCCTGGCACAGCAGTTGCAGGCGCAGCAGGAGCGCAGTGCGAGGGAGGCCGCCACCTTCGCCGAGTCGGCCCGGAGCTGGCGGGCCCGGTTGGCGTCGAGCGACGAACTGACCGGGCGGATCAACGAGATGGTCGCCCGACTGGACGGGCTCGGCGAGATGCGTGAGGCCGTCGTCTCCGGCTCGGTGGACCGGGCCGGCGCGGCTGCGGCGTACACCGGTGTCCTCGACTCGCTGTTCCGGGTGTACGCGGTCCTGGGTCAACTCGACGACGAGCAGATCGCCCAGGACACCGTCAACCTCACGCGGCTCGTCCGGGTGCGGGAGCTGATGTCGCAGGAGGACGCCCTCTTCGCCGGGATGGCCGCCGCAGGCCGGGTCAGCGCCCCGGAGTACACCCAGTTCGCCCACCTGGTCGGCGCGCAACGGTTCCTGGTGACCGAGGCGTTGGCCGAGCTGCCGGACGCCGACCGGGAACGCTACGTCCAGATGACCGAGGGGCAGGCCTTCACCCGCCTCCGCGCCCTCGAAGACCGGATGGTCACCGCCGGTCGCCCCAACGCGCCGCTGCCGGTCGAGGCCGACGACTGGCAGGCCGCGATCGATCCCGCCCTCAAGGAGCAGGAAGCCGTCGTCCTGGCCGGTGGTGACGCCCTGGTGCAGCGCGCCACCCCGGTGGCGGTCTGGGTGATCATCCGGCTGGTGCTCGCCGCCGGTCTGGGCCTACTCGCCGTCATCGCCTCCGTCGTCGTCTCGATCACCACCGCTCGCGCCCTGCTGCGCCAGTTGGGCCGACTGCGGGAGGCCGCGTGGCAGCTCGCCGACGAGCGGCTGCCCCGCGTGGTGGATCGACTCGGCCGCGGCGAGGAGGTCGACGTGGCCACCGAGGCGCCGCCGCTGGAATTCGGCACCGACGAGATCGGCCAGGTCGGTAAGGCGTTCAACGCCGTCCAGGAAACCGCCCTGCGGACCGCTGTCGAGCAGGCCGACCTGCGTCGTAACGTCCGCGAGGTCTTCCTCAGCCTGGCCCGCCGCACCCAGGCACTCGTCCACCGCCAGCTCACCCTGCTGGACGCGATGGAGCGCCGTGAACACGACGCGGAGGAACTGGAGGACCTGTTCCGGGTCGACCACCTGGCCACCCGGATGCGGCGCAACGCGGAAAACCTGATCGTCCTCTCCGGCTCCACCCCCGGCCGGGCCTGGCGGCGCAACGTCCCGATGGTCGACGTGGTGCGCGGCGCCGTGGCCGAGGTGGAGGACTACACCCGCGTCAACGTGCTGCCGCTCGGTGAGGTCTCCCTCGCCGGCCGCGCGGTCGGCGACGTGATCCACCTGCTCGCCGAGCTGATCGAGAACGGCCTGTCCTTCTCCCCGCCGCACACCACTGTCGAGGTACGCGGGCAGTCGGTGGCCAACGGGTTCGCCATCGAGATCGAGGACCGGGGCCTCGGCATGAGCGAGGAGGACCTGGCCGCGGCGAACCACCGGATCGTCGACCAGTCCGAGCTGAACCTCGCCAACGCCTCCCGCCTCGGCCTCTACGTGGTCAGCCGGCTGACCGAGCGGCACGGCGTGCGGGTGCAGTTGAAGGAATCGGCGTACGGCGGAACCACGGCGGTCGTGCTGATCCCGCTCGATCTGGTCACCGAGAACGGCCCCGGCCCGGAGGACTCCGGCGCCATGCGGACCGGCTCGGCCACCCCGGCGCCGTCGGTGGGTTCCGGCGACACCGGCCGTTCGACCACCGTCGCACCTGTCGCGCTGGCCGCGACGACGACCACCGCTTCGGACGTACCGGAAACGGTTGTCCCGACAGTGACCACGTCGGACGGTGCCACCCCGGCGACGTCGGCCGACGAGGCCGACACCGGCCTGCCCACCCGGCAGCGGACGACCCCCGCCACCGGTACGCCCGAACTGCCCACCCGGGCCCGGCGTAGCCCGAGCCTGCCGGCGCTGGAGGCCCCCACGGTGCCCACCGGCCTGCCCGCTGTCGACCGCACCCGAGGGGCGGAGCGCGTGAAAGCACTCGCGGCCGACGACGGCCCTCCGGCCGCCACTGGTGGCACCGCCCCGACGCCCGACCACGCCGAAGCGGCGCGGACCGACTCCGGTCTCCCGGTCCGGGTTCGACAGGCGAACATCGTTCCCGAGCTACGGGACGACCCTGCGGAGTCGGAGAGTGACGACGAGGATGTGGTGCGTCCGCCGGAGCAGGTACGCCGGATGATGAGCTCCTACCAGACCGGCACCCGTCGCGGCCGCACCGACGCGGCGCGGCTGCTCGGTGGCGCATCCGGCGCCCCGCCGGCGGCGACGCCCGAACCGAGCGACGAGGACCCCCAAGCCCCCTGACCGACCATCGAAGTGCGGAAATCCCCGCATGGCGTGACGGTCAGCCCTAGATGAACACGGCGCAACAGCCGGGCGAGAAGAGGACGACGAAGTGGCGCAGAAGACGGCTTCGAGTGCCGACCTGACGTGGTTGCTGGATGATCTGGTGGGCCGGGTGAAGCAGGCCGAACATGCGGTCGCGCTCTCCAGCGACGGGCTGTTGATGGCCTCCTCCCAAGGCATGAGCCGGGACGACGGCGAGCACCTGGCGGCGATGGCCGCCGGCATCCAGAGCCTGGCCCGAGGAGCGGGGAAGCGCTTCGGCGGCGGGCAGGTGCAGCAGACCATCATCGAGATGCAGTCGTCGTTCCTGTTCGTCACGGCCGCCGGACGCAACGCCTGCCTGGCGGTTCTGGCCAGTGAGGACGCCGACGTCGGCCTGATCGCCTACGAGATGGCGATGCTGGTCACGCGCGTCGGCAAGTACGTCGCGTCTCCTTCCCGTGCAACTGAGCAGTCGGTCGACGAGAGGTAGCGGCGATGACGGTGCAGGGGGAGTCCGCAGACCACCAATGGGTGGATGACCACGCGGGTCCGGTCGTACGCCCGTACGCGGTGACGCGCGGGCGAGCCCGCCCGGTGACCGGCACCTTCGACCTGATCTCCCTGGTCACCGCGACCCAAGCCGAGGTCACGCCGGAGATCGGTCTCGGTCCGGAGCACGTGGCGATCGTCGGACTGTGCCAGCGCATTCAGTCCGTCGCCGAGATCGCCGCACATCTCGACCTGCCGGTGGGCACCATCCGGGTGCTCCTCGGTGACCTGGCGGCCCGCAGCCTGGTGCGGGTCCGCGAGCCGCAGACCACGGCCGGTCTTCCCGACAACAGCATCTTCGAGGCGGTAATCAATGGACTACGGGCACTCTGACCGGCCGGCGGGAGCGACGACACTGCCCACCGCGATCAAGATCCTGGTCGCCGGAGGTTTCGGCGTGGGCAAGACGACCATGGTCGGTGCGGTCAGCGAGACCCGGCCCCTGCGCACCGAGGAGGTGCTGACCGAGTCCGGCGTCGGCATCGACGACCTCTCCGGGGTGGAGGGCAAGTCCACGACCACAGTGGCCATGGACTTCGGCCGGATCACCATCAGCGACGACCTGGTGCTGTACCTGTTCGGCACGCCCGGTCAGGACCGTTTCTGGTTCGTCTGGGACGAGCTGGCGTTGGGCGCGATCGGTGCCGTGGTGTTGGCCGACACCCGCAGGCTCGCCGACTGCTTCCCGTCGATCGACTACTTCGAGGGCCGGGGCACGCCGTTCGTGGTGGCGGTGAACTGCTTCGCCGACGCCCGGCAGTACCGGCTCGACGAGGTGCAGGCCGCGTTGAACCTGGACCCGGGGGTGCCGGTGCTGCTCTGCGACGCCCGGGAGCGCGAGTCCAGCAAGGAGGTGCTCGTCACGCTGATGGAGCACGCCATGAAGACCCGCGAGGCCCGTCGCCGCGCCGCCAGCGGAGACTGACCGAAGTTTTTCGGGGGAGGGTGTCCGGAACGCCGTCGGCCGATCGTCATGCTGGCGACACCCCGAGAGACCAGGGAGCGACCAGATGAAGTACATGATGTTCGTGTGCAGTGACAGCGAGCCGGACACCGATCCCACCGAACTACCCGACATTCACAAGTGGGTGGCGGAGAACGACTCTCGTGGCCGCCGCCTGACCGGCGACGTGCTGGCGCCGACCAGCGCGGCCACCACCGTCCGAGTGCGCGACGGTGAGTTGCTCGTCTCCGAGGGGCCGTTCGCGGAGACCGCCGAGGTGATCGTGGGCTTCGACCTGATCGAGTGCGCTGACCTGGACGAGGCGATCGAGGTGGCCCGCACCCACCCGATGGCCCGTGAGGGGCGACTGGAACTGCGTCCGTTCGCGGACCTGCCCGACTGACGGGTGCCCATGTCGCCGCGCCGGCCGATGCGCACGGGCGCACCGGTCGGCGCGGCGGCGGAAGCCGTCGCGGCGGCCGGCGTCGAGGCGTACCCCCGGATCGTCGCGACCCTGATCAGGGTGACCGGGGACTGGGCGTTGGCCGAGGACTGCGCCCAGGAGGCCCTGACCGTCGCGCTGGAGCGTTGGCCCGCCGACGGTGTGCCGGCCAACCCGGGCGGTTGGCTCATGACGGTGGCCCGCAACCGGGCGCTCGACGTGCTGCGTCGGGCCACGGTGGAACGCCGCAAGCTGCACGACCTGGCGTTGCTCACGCCGTCCGACGCTCAGCCCGAGCCCGAGGTGGGGGAGGACGTGGTGGACGACCGACTACGGCTCATCTTCACCTGCTGCCATCCGGCGCTCGCGATGGAGGCCCGGGTGGCGCTGACGTTGCGCACCGTCTGCGGCGTGCCCACCGCTGACATCGCCCGACTCCTGCTGGTCACCGAGTCGACGATGACCCGACGGCTGACCCGGGCCCGGACCCGCATCGCGCAGGCCGGCATCCCGTACCGGGTGCCGAACGGGCCGGCGTTGACCGAGCGACTGCCCGGTGTCCTCGCCGTGCTGTACCTGCTGTTCACCCGAGGGTACGTCGCCGACGGCGAGCCGGCCTTCGCCGACGAGGCGGTGCGGCTGGCCCGGCTCCTCGACCGGCTGATGCCGGAGCAGTCCGAGGTGGCCGCGCTGCTGGCGCTGGTCCTGTTCCAGCACTCCCGCCGCGACGCCCGCCGGGACGCCGCCGGCAACCTGCTCACCCTGGAACGACAGGATCGCTCACTGTGGGACCGTGCGGCCATCGCCGAGGGACTGGACGCCCTTTTTCGGGTACGCCACGACGGGCCGTACGCGTGGCAGGCTCGGATCGCCGCCTGCCACGCCACCTCGGCCTCCGCCGATGACACCGACTGGCCGACGATCGCGCGGGCCTACGACGCGCTGGCCGACATCCGGCCCTCCCCGGTGATCGCGCTCAACCGCGCTGTCGCGCACGGGTACGCGTTCGGGTCGGCCGTCGGGTTGGTGCTGCTCGACGCGGCGCGTGCCGGGGGAGGGCTGGACGGCAACCCGCTGGCCGTGGCGGTGGAGGCCGACCTGGTGGCCCGGCAGGGTGACCGACGTCGGGCCGCCGGACTGTTCCGGGAGGCGGCGGCGATGGTGGGCTCGACCGCCGAGCGTCGGGCGCTGCTGGGCCGGGCGGCCGAACTCGCACCCTAGGCGCGCGTTGGCTCTGAGCTGGCCGAGTCCGACGGCCGGACCACGCTTGTGTGTCTGCTGGTCCGTCTTCAGCTGACGGAAACTGTCCAAGATCTCAGTTTTGGAAGGTGGCGCGGCCTGGGCCGCGCCGGGAACCTCTCAGAGACTCAGCCGCGTTTAGCCGACGCCAGGAATCGGGACCAGGCCGCCGGGTCGAAGGCGAGCGCCGGACCGGCCGGGTCCTTGGAGTCGCGTACGCCGATGACGCCCGCGAGGTTGTCGGCCACCTCGACGCAGTTTCCGCCGTTGTTGCCACTCTTGGTGCTCTTGCGCCACCGAGCGCCGGTCAGGTCCATGAGGCTGCCGCTTCCCTGATGAGATTGAGGGACTGCGCCCGCGACAGGGCTCCGTCGCGAATGCGTTCCCACCGCCGGTCGAGCGTAGCAACGTCGGCAACCTTGTCGATGAGCTGCGCCTGCGCCTGGCTGTCGACGTGCGCTACCCGCGCGCCATCCGGCATCTCGGCCACTGTGAACGGCCCACCGAGGCCCGGATACATGCCGACGTTGGCGGGCACGACGAAGATCGACACGTTCGGCAGGGCGGCCTGCTCGGCCAGCCGCTCGCACTGCTCCCGCATCATGGCCCGGTCGCCGTCGAGGGTGCGCCGGAGGATTGCCTCGTCGAGGACCGCGACAAGCAGCGGCGGACGTTCCCGGCGCAGGACGGCCTGTCGACTCAGTCGCGCCTCGGCGAGATCGTCGGCTTCGGCCGGTGTCAGCGCCTCGCCGACCAGCGTTGCCAGCGCGTACGCCTTCGTCTGAAATAGACCAGGTATCCACGTGAGCTCGAACCACCGTAGCGACAGTGCCTCGCGCTCGATCTCGGCCCAGGGCCGGAACCAGGCCGGCGTCCGTCGCTTCAACGCGTCGGGCCACAGCTCGTCGACGTTCCGACCGAGCAGCTCGGCGACCCGCGCACGATGACGCGTCTGCGGGATTCGTCCCGTGCTCGCCCACTTCGCCGCCGTCTTCGGATCGACGCCGATCTGAGCAGCGAGACTCTCAGCTGTATGGCCCTTCTCGACCATCGCCGCCTGCACGGCTCGATTCATCCCCAGACCCCTCAGAACGTTCCAGACGTTGAAAGGCAATAGTTATACGCGGTGTGATCGATTGGCAACCCTCGGCAGGGTGCTGTGTAGACAACATCGAGGAGGGAGCACACGATGCCCGACGACAAGCCCTGCCACCGCCCCCATCGGCCAGGCACCCGACCGGCCCAGCCGTCCTCGCCCCGTGCGATCAGCGCCGGACCGACCGGGCCACGGCACCCTCCGTACCGTCGCCCGGGTCGCACGGCGAACGTCGTACCCGAATCACGCTGGCGGTCCCGGTGCGGCCCGTCGGTCGCGCACACCGCCGACGGCCCACTTTGGACGTGCGACGCCTGCGGTCAGGATTGGCCCTGCCCCGCGTTGCGAGCGACCCCGACGGACGCCGCCCGCCGCGCGACCCTGATCCCCGAGTTCTCCCGGATCACCCGCCGGGCGATCCGCGACCTGCGCGGCCAGCCCGGCGGCCCCGATCCGGTCGCCATCGTTCGCCGTTTCCTCTGGTTCCTGCCGCTGACCGACGAGGAGGCCCGCGCTGTCGCGCTAAGGCTGCGCTGAGCGTTCAAGCGGCGAGCGCCGGGCCGACGACCCCTCCGCTAGCGGATGGAAGTCACGGCACCAGGATCGGTACGTCGTACTTCTGGATGCGGTCGTCCCTGGTGACAAGGGTCAGCCCTTCGTGCAGGGCCTGCGCGACAAGCATCCGGTCGAAGGGATCCCGGTGGATCAGCGGCAGTCGACCAGCCGCGATGGCGTGATCGTGGCGGATCGGGAGTTCCCGCAGTTCGGCGTCACGGATCCGTTCGGCCAGATCGGCCGGGCCGGGCAGCTTGCCAAGCGACTGTTTGATCGCGACCTCCCACAGCGTGACAGGGCTCAGGTACACGTCGGGTTCGGTGTCGATGCGGTCCTTGATGTCCGTGGCGAGGACCGGGTCGTCGGTCAGCCACCAGAGCACCACGTGCGTGTCGAGCAAGAGCCTCATCCGGGCAGCCCGAAGTCGCGGGTGATCTCGTCGTTGATCTCGTCGGAATCCCAGTCACCGGTCAGATCCAGCGCACCGCGCAGAGACCCGCGACCGGTGCGTGTGGTACGACGAAGAGGAATGACCTTGGCGACCGGGTTGCCAGCCCGGCTGATCACGATTTCCTCGCCGTGCTCGACCCGTTCGATGATGCGTGACAGGTTCGTCTTCGCATCGTGGATGTTGAACTGCGCCGCAGCTTCACCGGCCACCGTGGCACCTCCTTAGCTAAGAGGTTAGCCCGCGGCAGGGCCTGATGCGAGGAGCGACTCGGGAACGACGCAGGCTCCCTCCCGCCGAGGGCGGGAGGGAGCCTGGCGACGTCGGTACGTCAGTTGGCGATCATGCGGCGCAGCACGAACTGCAGGATGCCGCCGTGCCGGTAGTAGTCCGCCTCACCGGGGGTGTCGATCCGCACCACGGCGTCGAACTCGACGCCGGTGTCGGTGCTGACCTGCACGGTGCGCGGGGTCTCGCCGTCGTTGAGCGCGGTCACCCCGGTGATGGTGAACGTCTCGGTGCCGGTGAGCCCCAGCGACTCGGCGGTGACGTCCACCGGGAACTGCAGCGGCAGCACGCCCATGCCGATCAGGTTGGAGCGGTGGATCCGCTCGTACGACTCGGCGATGACAGCGCGGACGCCCAGCAGCATCGTGCCCTTGGCCGCCCAGTCCCGCGACGAACCCGAGCCGTACTCCTTGCCGGCCAGGACGACCAGCGGGATGCCGGCCTCCTGGTAGGCCACGGACGCGTCGTAGATCGAGGTCTGCTCGCCGGTGAGGTGGTTGACGGTGAAGCCGCCCTCCACCCCGGGCACCAGCTGGTTGCGCAGCCGGATGTTGGCGAAGGTGCCCCGGATCATCACCTCGTGGTTGCCCCGGCGAGAGCCGTACGAGTTGAACTCGTGGCGCGGCACGCCGTGCTCGGCCAGGTACGAGCCGGCCGGGGAGTCGGCCTTGATCGCACCGGCCGGCGAGATGTGGTCGGTGGTCACCGAGTCACCCAGCTTGGCCAGCACCCGGGCACCGGCGATGTCGACGACCGGGCTCGGCTCCTGCTGCATGCCCTCGAAGTACGGGGGCTTCCGCACGTAGGTGGAGTCGTTCTCCCAGGCGAAGGTGTCGCCGGTCGGGGTCGGCAGCGACTGCCACCGCTCGTCGCCCGCGAAGACGTCGGCGTACGCGGCGCTGAACCCGGTGGCGCCGATCGCCTGGGCGATGACGTCCTGGATCTCGGCGCTGTTCGGCCAGATCTCGCGCAGGAAGACCGGGTTGCCCTCGGTGTCCTCACCGATCGGCTCGTTGGCCAGGTCGATGTCCATCGTGCCGGCCAGGGCGTAGGCGACCACCAGCGGCGGGGACGCCAGGTAGTTCATCTTGACGTCCGGGTTGATCCGGCCCTCGAAGTTGCGGTTGCCGGAGAGCACCGAGACGACCGACAGGTCGTGCTCGTTGACCGCGGCGGACACCTCCTCGGGCAGCGGGCCCGAGTTGCCGATGCAGGTGGTGCAGCCGTAGCCGACCAGGTTGAAGCCGAGCTTGTTCAGGTACGGCGTCAGGGCGGCCCGCTCGTAGTAGTCCATGACGACCTTGGAGCCGGGCGCCAGGGTGGTCTTCACCCACGGCTTGCGGGTCAGGCCCTTCTCCACCGCGTTGCGGGCCAGCAGCGCGGCACCGATCATCACCTGCGGGTTGGACGTGTTGGTGCAGGAGGTGATCGCGGCGATCACCACGGCGCCGTGGTCCAGCTCGTACTCGACACCGTCGCTGCCGGTGACTCGGATCGGGTTGGTGGCCCGCCCGCCCGCTCCGGCGGCGGCCGTCTCCAGGTCGCGCGGCTCGTCGGCCGGGTCGCTGAACTCGTTGGCCGGCGGGTCGCTGGCCGGGAAGGACTCGGCGCTCGCCTCGTCGGCCGGGCCGTTCGCGCCGCGCGGCAGCTCCTCACGGGCCACGCTCGGCTTGAGGTCACGCTCACCGGTGGAGTCGTCGGCGACGTAGTCGGTCAACGCGGAGCGGAACAGCGTCTTCGCGCTGCCCAGCGGCACCCGGTCCTGCGGGCGCTTCGGGCCGGCGAGCGACGGCTCGATGGTGCTGAGGTCCAGCTCCAGGCGCTCCGAGTACTCCGGCTCGGCCTCTGGGTCGTGCCAGAGGCCCTGCTCCTTGGCGTACGCCTCGACGAGCGCGACCTGCGCGGCGTCGCGGCCGGTCAGCTCCAGGTAGCGGATGGTCTCCGCGTCGATCGGGAAGATCGCCACGGTGGAGCCGTACTCGGGGGACATGTTGCCGATGGTGGCCCGGTTGGCCAGCGGCACGGCGCTCACGCCGGGGCCGTAGAACTCGACGAACTTGCCGACCACACCGTGCTTGCGCAGCATCTCGGTGATGGTCAGCACCAGGTCGGTGGCGGTGGTGCCGGCCGGCATCTCACCGGAGAGCTTGAAGCCCACCACGCGGGGGATCAGCATGCTGACCGGCTGGCCGAGCATCGCGGCCTCGGCCTCGATGCCGCCGACGCCCCAGCCCAGCACGCCCAGGCCGTTGACCATCGTGGTGTGTGAGTCGGTGCCGACCACGGTGTCCGGGTACGCCTGCCCGTTGCGTTCCATGATCGTGCGGGCCAGGTACTCGATGTTGACCTGGTGCACGATGCCGGTGCCCGGCGGGACGACCTTGAACTCGTTGAACGCGGTCTGGCCCCAGCGCAGGAACTGGTAACGCTCCTTGTTGCGCTCGTACTCCAGCTCGACGTTGCGGGCGAACGCGTCCTCGCGGCCGAACAGGTCGGCGATCACCGAGTGGTCGATGACCAGCTCGGCCGGGGCGAGAGGGTTGACCTTGGTGGCGTCGCCGCCCAGGTCGCGGACGGCCTCGCGCATGGTGGCCAGGTCGACCACGCAGGGCACGCCGGTGAAGTCCTGCATGAGCACCCGCGCCGGGGTGAACTGGATCTCCACACTCGGGGCGGCGGTGGAGTCCCACCCGCCGAGCTGACGGATGTGGTCGGCGGTGATGTTCGCGCCGTCCTCGGTCCGCAGCAGGTTCTCCAGCAGGATCTTCAGGCTGTACGGCAGCCGAGCGTGGCCGTCCACCTTGTCGATCTTGAAAATCTCGTAGCTCGCGTCTCCGACGCGTAGCTGGGTCTTCGCACCGAAGGTGTCGAGGCTCGCCACGTCGTACTCCTTCACACCAGCGACCGTGAGTAGTCCTGAGCAGTCTGTCGCACCGGTCGGGGTGCCGCCGAGGTTAGGTGACACTTACCGCCGATTCCGCGCTCAACAAAACCGTACGTCCGTCTTGCTAGTTGTGCAACCCAGCCGCCCGTCCGCGACGCCACCATCATCCCTAGCCTCCTAGGACGGGTACGGGGTGTGCGTCGGTCCTCGACGCCCCTGCTGCGGTGGCACCGGGCCGACGAGTCGCCCGGGTAGGGTTCGAGGCCGGCCGGAGAAGGGGTCAACCGTGTTCGATGTCCAGCACTGGCTCGTGGCGTTGCCGCCGATCGCCGTCTACCTGCTGGTCGGCGGGGTGATCGGCGTGGAGAGCATGGGCGTCCCACTGCCTGGCGAGATCGTCCTGGTCAGCTCCGCCCTGCTCGCCGCCACCGGAGTGGTGGAACCCGAGTGGGTGGCCACCGCCGCCGCCACCGGCGCGATCCTGGGCGATTCCATCGGGTACGCGGTCGGCCGCCGGGGTGGGCGCCCACTGCTCGCCCGACTGGGCCGGCGCTTCCCCCGCCATCTCGGCCCCGCCCAACTCGCCCGCGCCGAGCAGAGCTTCGCCCGGTACGGCGTCTGGGCGGTGTTCTTCGGCAGGTTCGTGGCACTCCTGCGGATCCTGGCCGGGCCGCTCGCCGGAGCGCTGCACGTGCCGTACCGACGGTTCCTGGTGGCGAACGCCGCCGGCGGGCTGGTCTGGGCGTTCGGCACCACGTACCTGTTGTTCACCGTGGGTCGGGCGGCCGAGCACTGGCTCAAGGACATCTCCTGGGCCGGGTTGGCCCTCGCGGTCCTGGCCGGCCTCGCCAGCACCTGGTGGCTACGCCGACGAGCCCACCGGATCGAGGCCGTCGAGCCGACGCCCGACCCCGAGGTAGTTCGCGCGGACACCTGATCCGAACACGGCGAAGGGCCGGGCCCCGTGGTGGCCCTTGAACTTGCGCTTCGCCGCCGGGGTCAACCCGACC
>NZ_JBSFBM010000175.1:0-14120 GCF_053592955.1 Micromonospora sp. NPDC002411
GAAGGACGACGGCTCCACCGTCGGCGGTTGCTGGATCTACACCGGCGTGTACGCGGACGGCGTCAACCAGGCGGCCCGCCGCAAGCCCGGCGCGGCGCCGCTCGGCCTCGCCGGGCTGGTCGTCGGTCGCGGCGGCGCTGCGGTACGTCGTCTGGTCGGCGTCCCGGTCCGCGACCGCTGCACGGCCGGTGTCGCCGTTGGTCCGGCCCTCGGTCACCGTCGAGTCGTCCCGGTCGGTGACCTGGGTGTCGCGGCCGTCGATGCGGCCGTCGAGGTTCTCGTCCCGCGTCGGCGCCGGCTCGGACCGGCGGGACAGCGAAGGAATCCTGACCACTACACACCTCCTGTTGAATGCGTGGTGGCCGTCGGAAGAAGGGACACCCACGCGGTACGACCCCTGAAGTACCCCGCTGCACGTTTCCTGACACCATTTCCGGGTACGGCCGCCGGGACCGCCTTGATCGACTCGGCTTGCGGGGAGATCGGGGCGTCGGCTCGCTTTCTCGAACCCGCCTTGATCAGGCGGTGGAGCGCGCCCTACCGCCTCCGCGTGAGCGCTGGCGCGGCGTGCAGCACCCGCAGCCCGGCCTGTTGCACGAACACCTCGCGCTTGTCGATGGCCAGTCCCTTGTCGTTCAGGACGTAGCCCGTCAGCCAGACCCACCCCTGGTACGTCGGGCGCGGATCGACACTCACCAGGCGGAGGCGCAGCTCCCGGTCGTCGGCGAACTGCACCGAGCACGCCTCGCCGATCAGCAGCAGGTCGCCGGGCTTCAGGTCGGTCATGTGGGCCAGTGCCCACGCGTGATCGGAAGGCGGTGGCGGGCCTGGCAGGGCAGTTCAGCACCGCACCGGCACACCGTGCGCCAGCGCGCCCAACTCCAGACCGGGCGGTGTCGACGGGCGAGGGTCAGTGCGGTGACCAAGAGGTATTCGTTGTACGACACACGCATGGTGGCGTTCCTTCCGAGGAATAGCGCGTGCCGTGCTGCGGGCGCGCTAATGCCGACGCCATTTCCGACGTCACTTCCGGGCTCCCCTGATGCGTGACAGCATGTTCCATGCTGGCCACCTTGCGCAATGTCCTGACCCGTCCTAACCTCAGTCCGAAATGACGCACGAGGAATGGAATAGAAATGCGCGCGTGGCGAAACATTCCGTGTTGCACGAGGAGAGCGGTGATGTTGCATGACGGATGAAACAAGCGGGTCGACAGTCCCTCGACGACAGCTCGGTAGGCTGCTCACGCAGCTCCGTGAGGAAGCCTCGGTGACGCTGGACGCCGCAGCGGAAGCGCTGGACTGCTCGCGGCAGAAGGTGTGGCGCATCGAGAAAGGGCTGGTTCCGGTGCGGGTGGTGGACGCCCGTGCGATGTGTGCTCTCTATCGCGTGCCGGCCGCGATGGGGGACCTTGTCGCGGGCCTCGCGAAGGAGACCCGTGCCAAAGGCTGGTGGCACTCGTACGGCGATGTGGTTCCGTCGTGGTTCTCGCTCTATGTCGGCCTGGAATCGTCCGCCACGCTGATTCGCCGATACGATTCGGAGTTGATCCCCGGACTTCTGCAGACCCGCGAGTACGCCGCCGAACTGTTCCGCCGGAAGAATCCGACGATGACCGCCGACGAGCGGGAGAAGTTGGTGCAGGTGCGGTTGCAGCGGCAGGGCATCCTCGTCCGTCGGCTGCCCACCGCGCCCACCCTGCGGGTCGTCCTGAGCGAGGCCGTCCTGCGGCGCACGATCCCCGACCATCGGGCGATGACTCAGCAATTACGACACCTGCTCGACGTGGCCGCGCTGCCGACAGTGAGCCTGCGGGTGTTGCCGCTCGCCGCCGGTCCGCCGCTGGCCAGCGAGACCGGCACCTTCGTCCTGTTGGATTTCCCGCAGGCGTTCGGCCGGGCGTCGACCGAGCCGACCACCGTCTACCTGGAGAACATCACCGGCGCGTTGTACCTGGACAAGCCAACCGAGGTCGCCGCCTTCGAACATGTCTGGTCGGACCTGGAGGCGCTCGCATCAGGTGAGGCAGAATCAGAGAAAATGATCACTTCGATCATCGAGGAGCATCATGACTGACCTTGCCGGTGCCACCTGGCGGAAGAGCACCCGCAGCGGCGGGAGTGGCGGTGACTGCGTCGAGGTGGCCGACAACCTGCCCGGCGTCGTGGGCGTACGGGACAGCAAGGACCCGACCGGTGCGGCCCTGGTCTTCGCCACCGCCGCCTGGGCCGCGTTCGTCGACGGCGTGAAAGAGCAGCGCCACCGCTGACCGCGCCGCCCTCTGCGCCTCGGGGCCCCTGGCTATCCTTGGTACCCGTGCCAGAGGGACACACGATCCACCGCCTGGCGGCCCGGCACGCCGACCTGTTCGCCGGGGACAAGCTGCACGCCGCCAGCCCGCAGGGCCGCTTCGCCGAGGGCGCAGCCCGGCTCTCCGGGACCGTCCTGGAGAGCACCGAGGCGTACGGCAAGCACCTGCTGCACCACTACGCAGACGAGCTGACGCTGCACGTACACCTCGGGTTGTACGGCAAGTTCACCGACGGGCCGGGAGAGCCGCCCGAGCCGGTCGGTCAGGTGCGGCTGCGGCTGGCCAGCGACCAGCACTGGCTGGACCTGCGCGGGCCCACCGCCTGCGAACTGCTCACCCCACCCGAGGTGGCCGCCCTGCGGGACCGCCTCGGGCCCGACCCGCTGCGCCCCGACGCCGACCCCGAGCGGGCGTACGCCCGGATCTCGCGCAGCCCGACGCCTCTGGCCGCGCTGCTGCTGGACCAGTCGGTGGTGGCCGGCACCGGGCTCATCTTCGTGACCGAGGCGCTGTTCCGGGCCGGGCTGCCACCGAGGATGCCCGGCCGAGCACTGAACCGCGCCGGCTGGGACACGCTCTGGGCAGACCTGGTCGGGCTGATGCGGCTCGCGGTCGAGCACGGCCGGATCGACACCGTGCGCGACGTGCACCTGCCGGAGGCGATGGGCCGTCCGGCGCGGGTGGACCGGCACGGCGGTGAGGTGTACGTCTACCGCCGCCCCGGCGCGCCCTGCCACGTCTGCGGCACCGAGGTTAGCCGCGGCGAGCTGGCCGGCCGCAACCTCTACTGGTGTCGTACCTGCCAGCCGGGCTGACCCTCCGCGCTTGATCGACTCCAGGTCGGCGATGTGGCGGTGTCGTCGCCGCAGGATGGCACCACCTCGCCGATGTGGAGTCGATCATCCATGCCGACATCCTGCCTGGCGGGTTCGACCTTGAACACGCGCCCGGACATGAAGGATCCTGTGCTGATGCAATCGGCACCGTTCCTCCTGGACCGCCTGGGCCGTGCCGGGATCAGCGATGTCGTCACGGTCGAGCCCGCCACGGGTGGGCTCGCGGCGCTCGCGGGCATAGCCACCCGCCGGGAGGCGCCGTCGGTGTTCGTGAAGGCCTTCGCCGAAGCGCCCGACGACGACGTCTTCGTCGCGGAGGCCGAAGGGTTGGCCGCGCTGCGTGAGGTGGGCGGCGTGGTGACACCCGAGGTGATCCTGGCGGACCGGGAGCTGCTCGTGTTGTCGGTGCTGCGACCGAGGCCGCGCACCGAGGCCTTCTGGGAGCGGTTCGCGCACATGCTCGCCCACCTGCACCTGAGCACGACGCATCCGCGCTTTGGTTGGCACCGGGACAACTGGCTGGGCCGCCGCCGGCAGACCAATGGCTGGCATGACGACGGCTTCGCGTTTTTCGCCCAGCACCGGCTGCTCCGGTGGCTGGGGGAGCCCCGCGTCGAGGCGGCGCTCGACCGGGACGATCGTCTTGCGCTGGAGCGACTCTGCGACCGGCTGCCCGACCTGCTGCCGGACCGGCCGGCATGCCTGACGCACGGTGACCTGTGGGCGCAGAACGTCCTCGCCACTGCGGACGGCCAGCCCGCGTTGATCGACCCGGCGGTGTCCTACCTGTGGGCCGAGGTGGACCTCGCCCACGTGTGGTCGACAGCGCCCCCGCCCGAGGCGCAACGGTTCTTCACGGTCTACGCGGAGCTGACCTCCCTCGATGGCGACTGGCAGGCCCGGATGCCGATCGTCCAACTGCGACAACACCTCGCCGTGCTGGCCCAGTTCGACGACGACTGGGGTGCGGCTGACCAGATCCGTGCCACGCTCGCCCCGTTCCGGACGCGATCCTGACCGGAGGGCAGGCGGTCGGGGCGGCTCGCCGTCTCGCCGTCGAGGACGCCTGCGACACGCTCGACTCGTCCGTGACTGCACGGCGCGGTGTGACGCAACCGGAATTGACAGTTGACCTGCCACCGGAGCAGGGTTGCAGAGTGACAACGATGTCAACGGACAGAGAGGGAGGAATCGCGCAGATGATCCTTCCGCCTGCGCAACCGGTACGGCCAGCCGGTTCGTGGTGTCCTGTTGACGGTTTTCCGGCGCGGACCCGGTCCGCCCGCCGATCCTGGCCGTATGTCCCTTCCCTACCCGACGGTGACCAGCTGAGATGACCGACCTGCCCCGATCCGACGCCGCCCCGACCCCCGCTCCTGCCGGGTCACCAGAACTGCCCGATCTGGACGAGTTCCTCGCCGACCAGACCCGCACACTGCTCGACACCGCCGGCCGGTCGGTCCGGCCCGAGGGCGGCTTCTGGTGGCTCACCGACGACCGCACCCCGGACCGGGGCGAACCGGTGTTCACCTGGATCACCTGCCGGATGACCCACGTGGCCGCTCTCGCCCACCTCGGCGGCGACCCGGACGCCGCCGCCCTCGTCGACCACGGCGTCGCCGCGCTCAGCACACTGCTGCGCGACGACCGGTACGGCGGCTGGTTCAGCGCGGTCGACCAGCAGGGCACACCCGTCGACGACCGGAAGGCCGGCTACGACCACGCGTTCGTGCTGCTCGCCGCGTCCAGCGCCGCGCGCGCCGGCCGGCCGGGCGCGGAGCAGCTGCTCGCCGACGTGTTGGCAGTGGTGCGGGACCGGTTCTGGGACGACGAGGTCGGCGCGGTCCGCGAGTCGTGGAACCGGGACTGGACCGTCACCGAGGACTACCGGGGCGCCAACAGCAGCATGCACATGGTCGAGGCGTTCCTCGCGGCCACCGCCGCGACCGGCGACGCGACCTGGGCCGACCGGGCCCTGCGGATCGCCACCCACCTGGTGCACGGCGAGGCCGCACGGCACGACTGGCGGCTCCCCGAGCACTTCACCGCCGACTGGACGCCGCTGCCCGACTACAACCGGGACCAGCCCGCCGACCCGTTCCGCCCGTACGGCTCGACCATCGGTCACTGGCTCGAATGGGCCCGCCTGCTGCTGGAGCTGGAGGCTGTCCTTCCGCAGCCACCGCGCTGGCTGCTCAGCGACGCCCGCGCCCTGTTCGCCGCCTCCGTACGGCGTGGATGGGCGGTCGACGGGGCCGACGGCTTCGTCTACACGATCGACTGGGACGACCGGCCCGTGGTCCGCTCCCGGATGCACTGGGTGCTCGCCGAGGCGGTCGGTGCGGCCATCACCCTGCATCGACGCACCGGTGACGAGGTCTACGCCGACTGGTACCGGGTCTTCTGGGCGTACGCCCGTCGCAACCTCATCGACGGCACCGGATGGCGGCACGAGCTGGACGCGCAGAACCTGCCCTCCGACACGGTCTGGCACGGCCGGCCGGACGTCTACCACGCGTACCAGGCGGTGCTGCTGTCCCGTTCGGCGGAAGGGCTCGGCGGCGCCGGCCCGCTCGCACCGGGCGAGGTGACCGCGTGATCGTGGTCGCGGGCGAGGCGTTGATCGACCTGGTGGTCACCCCCGACGGAGAACGGGCCGTGCCGGGAGGCTCCCCGGCGAACGTGGCGGTCACCCTGGCCCGGCTCGACCAGCCGGTACGACTGCTGGCCCGGCTCGGCACCGACGACTACGGTCGGCAGGTCGCCGAGCACCTGAGGGCCAACCAGGTCGACCTGGAGTGGGCGGTCCGCGCCGAGGAACCCACCTCGGTGGCGGTGGCCACGTTGAACGCCACCGGGCAGGCGAGCTACGAGTTCCGGCTGGCCGGCGCTGCGGACTGGCAGTGGACGCCGCAGGAGCTGCCCGAGCTGGCCGGGTCCTCGGCGATCGCGTTCCACACCGGGTCGCTCGCGCTCGCGCTGGCCCCCGGCGCGCAGGTGTTTGAGGACCTGCTCGCCCGCGAACGCCACCGGGACGGGCTCACCCTCTCGATCGACCTCAACCTGCGGCCGAGCATCGTCACCGACCGGGAGGCGGAGCAGGCCCGGGTACGCCGGCAGGTGCCCCTCGCGCACCTGGTCAAGGCCAGTGACGAGGACCTGGCCTGGCTGTATCCGGACCGGTCGGTGGCCGACGTCATGGCCGAGTGGCGTGAGGTCGGGGTGTCCTGCGCGGTGGTGACCCGGGGTGGTGAGGGCGCCTGGCTGCTGGCCCCGAACGGCACCCTGCACGAGGCGACGGCGGTACGGACCACAGTTGTCGACACCGTCGGCGCCGGCGACTCGTTCACCGGTGGCCTGCTCGCCGCGCTGGCCGACCTCGACGCGCTCGGCGACCGGCCTGCCGACCGCCTCGCCGCGGTGACCGAGCAGCAGTGGGACGCGGTGCTCCGGCAGGCTGCCACGGTGGCCGCGCTGACCTGTGGTCGCCGAGGTGCCGACCCGCCCCGCCGCGACGAGGTCGAAGCCCTACTGACCCCGCAGACCTGAGGAACCGCGTCGATCATGGAGTTGTGGTGGTCGTTTGACGGTGTTCCGCGGCTTATGCGGGGCACCACAACTCCATGATCGACCGGAGCGGGGGTTAGGCCAGGCCTCGGGGTCTCAGGTGGGTGGGGAGGACTGTGGTGGCGGGCGGTGAATCGTCGCCGGCTATCCGGCCGAACAACCGCTCGGTGGCGACCCGGGCCAGCTCCCGGGTGTCGTACGCGACGACGGTCAACGGCCGGGGCATCAGGTGGGCCAGCTCGAAGTCGTCGAAGCCGACCAGCGCCGCGTCGTTGCCACGCCGGTGCAGCTCCTGGAGCGCACCCACTGTGAGCCGGTTGTTGGCGCAGAAGAACGCGGTGGGCGGATCCGCCAGGTCGAGCAGTTCGCCGACCGCCCGTCCCGCCTCCTCCGGCGCGATCAGCCTCTCTCGGACCAGCGACTCGTCCGGCTCGACCCCGGCGGCGTCCAACGCCGCCCGCGCCCCGGCCAACCGCTCGCGCATCGTGGGCACGCTCGGCGCGCCCAGCAGGAGGCCCACCCGGCGGTGCCCCTCGTCGAGCAGAGCGCCCACTCCGGCGTGGCTGCCGCCCCGGTTGTCCAGGAGCACCGCGTCGGCCTGTAGGCCCTGCGGAGGCCGGTCCAGGAACACGACAGGCATCCCCAGCTCGACCTCGCGACGCAGGAACGAATGGTCCAGGCCCGCCGGCACCACCAGAAGCCCGTCCACCCGGCGTTGGGTGAAGTCCTGGAGCAGGGCGCGTTCCCGCTCCGGGTCCTCCTCCGAGGAGGCGGTGATCAGCATGGTGCCGTGGGCGGCGGCGATCTCGGCGGCGACGCTGGCGATGGTCGCGTAGAACGGGTTGGCGATCTCCTCGATGAGCAACCCGACAGTGGCGTTGAGCTGCCGGGAGCGCAGGTTGCGCGCGATGTCGTTGCGCCGGAAGCCCAGCTCGGCGATAGCGGCCAGCACCCGGCTGACCAGTTCCTGCCCCACCGGCTCGTCGTTGACCACACGGGAGACCGTCTTCAGGCTGACGTCGGCACGTCGGGCCACGTCGACCATCGTCGGGCGTCGGCGCACGGTCGGCCGGGTCGGGGTCTGGGTCACGGGGTGGTCCTCCACGGCGAACGCGGGTCAGCGGTCGAGCGCGGAGAGCGCATCGACCGCTTTTCGGGCGGCGATGAGCACCGGATCCCACACCGGCGCGTACGGCGGAGCGTAGCCCAGGTCCAGTGCCGTCATATCGTCCACCGTCATGCCGTTCCACAGTGCCACGGCAAGTGCGTCGATCCGTTTCGCCGCCTCCGACCAGCCGACGATCTGCGCGCCGAGCAGCCGACCGTTGGGACGCTCGGCGATCAGCTTCACTGTCATCGGGCGGGCACCCGGGTAGTAGCCGGCCCGGTTGGTCGACTCGGCGATCACCGAGACGAAGTCGAAGCCGGCCGCCTCGGCCTCGCCCTCGCGCAGGCCCGTCCGGCCCACCTCCAGGTCACAGACCTTGGTCACCGCCGTGCCGATCACGCCGGCGAACGTGGCGTACCCGCCGCCGATGTTGATCCCCGCCACCCGGCCCTGCTTGTTGGCGTGCGTGCCCAGCGGCACGTGCACGGGCATCCCGCTGACCCGGTGCAGCGTCTCCACACAGTCGCCGGCCGCCCAGATGCCGGGCATCCCCGGCACCCGCATCCGGCGGTCCACCCGGACCCCGCCGGTCGTGCCGATCGGCAGCCCGGCAGCCGCGGCGAGCGCGGAGTTGGGGCGTACACCCAGGCCCAGGACCACGACGTCGGTCGGCATCGGCCCCTCGGCCGTGACCACCGCGGTCACCCGGCCGTCCCGCTCCTCCAGGCCGGTCACCGGCAGGCCGGCGCGGATCGTGATGCCGAGGCCGCGCATGGCCTCGGCCACCAGCTCGCCCATGTCCGGGTCCACCGTCGACATGGGCTGCGTGCCCGCCTCGACCAGGGTCACCGAGAGACCGCGCTGGATCAGGGCCTCGGCGATCTCGACGCCGATGTAGCCGCCACCGACCACCACGGCCCGGCGCGGTCGCGGCTCGGCGTCCAGCCACTCGCGCAGCGCCGCCCCGTCGTCCAGGGTCTGCATGCCGAACACGCCACCCGCGTCGGTGGACGCCCACGGTGGCTTCACCGGCACCGCGCCGGTGGCGTACATCAGCTCGTCGAAGCGCTCGCGGACCTCGCCGCCGCCTTCCAGGTCCTGGGCCACCACCTCCCGGCGTTCCAGGTCGATGGTCGTGACCTCGTGCCGCATCCGCACGTCCATCGCGTACTCGGTGCGGAACGTCTCCGGATCCCGGGCGATCAGCGCCTCCGGGCCGGACACCAGACCACTGATCCAGTACGGGATGCCGCACGCCGAGTAGGACGTGAAGTGGCCGCGTTCGAAGACCATGATCTCCAGGTCGTCACGGCCACGGCGGCGACGAGCCTGGGACGCCGCCGACATGCCGGCGGCGTCCCCGCCAATGACGATCAACCGTTGCGCCACGGGATCATCCTGTCACGAGGTGTTCAGCCGCGGGTCTGTCGCGCGACGTCCTGCACCACGTCGGTGAGTCGGCCGGTGCGCGCGTACACCGCGCGTTGCCGCGCCGCCCCGCTGCCGTGCCGGCGCAACCCACCCAGCAGGTCGGTCACCTCGGCCCAGTCGCCGTGCTGCTCCAGCGCCGGCCGCATCCGCTCCACGAACCGGTCCAACAGCTCCCAGGCGGAGCTCAAATCACCTGTGGTGACGTCGACGGCCTCGCCCTCCAGGCCGTCGTGGGCGGCCCGCCAGTGTGCCCCGACCAGCAGGTGATGGTCGGTCCGCAACGCCGGTCGGCCGGCCTCGACATCCGTCATCGCGGTGGACACCAGGGCTCGGACCAGCGCGGCGACCAGCACCGCGTCGTCCACCGACGGGCAGACGTCACCGATCCGCAGCTCCACCGTCGGGTACTTCGCCGACAGGCGGGCGTACCAGTAGAGCATCCCCTCGTCGAGCATCACCCCGCTCGAGATCAACTGGCGGATCAGCCGCTGGTAGTGCTCGTGCGACTCCAGCCACGGCGTCGGGGCCACCGAGGGCCACCGCTCCCACTCCACCGACCGCCAACTGGCGTAGCCGGTGTCCGCCCCACGGGCGAACGGCGAGTTGGTGGTCACCGCGTGCAGCAGCGGCAGCCACGGCCGGACGTGGTTGAGCACCTGTACGCCGGTCTCCGGGTCGGGCACGCCCACGTGCACGTGCATGCCGTTGTTGCCGGGACCGGGGACGAGCAGCTGGAACCGCTCGATCATCCGGTCGAACCGGGGCTTGTCCACCACCGGCGGCACCGGGCCGTCCACCGGACCGGTGCCGATGGCGAGCAGGCGTACGCCGGCCCGCTCGGCGGCGTCGGCGAGCGCCCGACGCAGCACGCCGAGGGAGTGCCGGATCGACGAGAGCTCCACACCGGGTGGGCTGCCGATCTCGATCTGACTGGTCTGGAACTCCCGCTCGACCTGCCCGCGCAACTCCGCCGGCACCTGCTCCATGACCAGGTCGACGGCCGGGACCGCAGCCCCGGTGTGCGGGTCGACGAGCAGGAACTCCTCCTCGACGCCCACGGTGAGCAATCCGGTCGCCGCAGCCGCTCCGCTGGGCGCCTCCGCCACCTGGCCGGTCATCGACACCACCGTCCGTTCCTACCGTTCGCGGTCCGTCCGCGTCGGTCCGTCGCTTGGTTACCCAACGTGGCGATACCGGGAAACGTGGCGGCGGTACCTCTTACCGCGTGCCGGCGATCCGGCCGGACGACGTGACACGGCGTCCTATGCTGAGCCCGTGCCGGTGCCGCTGGGATTCCTCGGGTTCGTGTGGGTGTACGCGTTCGCCCAGCTCACCCTTCTCGCGGACCGGCCGGTCGACCTGCTCGCGGGCGCCGCGTTGACCGCGTTGGTGCTGCTCGCCGTGATGCTGGCGGCACGGGTACGCGACCGCTCGGGCGCACCTGGCGTCGGACCCCGTTGGGCCGGCCTGCGGGCCCGTTCCCGTGGTCGTCGGATGCCCCGGCAGATCGACCCGGACGCCGCCGGTCGACCCCGTCCCCGCGCTCCCGGGCACCCCTCGGCCGCGTAGCGCCACGCCGCCGCGCGGCCGATCCCGCCGTCACCGGTCCCCCTGCTGAGCGGACGCCGCCGGAGGAGAGGACCTCACCGGAATCGGCCCGAGGGGTTTCCCATGCTTGCCTTCGCACCACTGCACGACGTTGTCGGCGCTGCCGGCACCGCACTGTCCTGGCTCACCGATCTGCTCGAACCGCTGGCCGGCGGCATGGCGACCGCCGCCGCCATCGTGCTCTTCACCATCGCCATCCGCCTGCTGATCTCGCCCCTCACCGTGGTGCAGGTCCGCGGCGAGCGACGCCGCGCGGCCCTCGCCCCGCAGGTGCGTGATCTCCAGCGACGGTACGCCGACGACCCGGCCACGCTTCAGCGCGAGGTGTTCGCCTTATACCGGGAGGCTGGGGCGAACCCGATCGCCGGCTGCCTGCCGTTGCTGCTCCAGGCACCGTTCCTGCTGGTCCTGTACCGGCTGTTCACCACCAGCGAGGGTGGCACCGGGCTGCTGGAGGAGCGCCTCGCGGGGGTGCCCCTGGGCCACCACCTCACCGACGGGCTGACCGGGGCGGCGGGTCCGCTCTTCGCCGTGTTGCTGGCGGTGTTGTTGGCGGTGGCCTGGTGGTCGTCGCTGCGGGCCCGTCGGGCGTCGGCGGCGGTCGGCACGGTGGCCGGTACGCCCACCGAGGGACCGGGGGCGGCCGTGCTCGGGCGGCTGCTGCCCCTGCTGCCGTTCACGACTGTGCTGGTGGCGCTGGTGCTGCCGCTCGCCGCGGTGATCTACCTGGTGACCACGAGTGTGTGGTCGGCTGCCGAGCAGGCGGTGCTCCGTCGGGCGCAGGCGGTGGCGGCGAACGCCGATGCAGATCGACGTTGACAAATGTCATGGCGAAGGCGTACAACCCTGAGAGAGCGCTCTCTCGACCCGTCTCCGCAGAGAGGCACGTCCATGACACCTCCTTCGGCGGCCCCCGCCGCCCCGCTCGTCCGACGCCGGCTGCGGCTGGCCTCCGTCCTGCTCGTCGCCACCACCACCGTCCTGGCCGGCGTCACCGTCACCGCGCAGGCGGCCGTGCCGCCACCTCCGACCGGCTGGAGCACGGTCTGGAGCGACGACTTCACCGGCGCCGCCGGAACTCTGCCGTCGTCCGCCAACTGGATCATCGACACCGGCCACAGCTATCCCGGTGGTCCGGGCAACTGGGGCACCGGCGAGATCCAGAACTACACCGCCAGCACCGCCAACGTCAGCCACGACGGTGGCGGCAACCTGCGGATCACACCACTGCGCGACAGCGGTGGCGGCTGGACCTCCGCCCGGATCGAGACCGTGCGCAGCAACTTCAAGGCCCCGTCCGGCGGCGTGCTCGCCATCGAGGGCCGGATCCAGATGCCGAACGTCACCGGCGCCGCGGCCGCCGGCTATTGGCCGGCGTTCTGGGCCCTCGGGGCGCCCTACCGGGGCAACTACCAGAACTGGCCGGGCATCGGTGAGTTCGACGTGATGGAGAACGTCAACGGCATCAACTCGGTCTGGGGCGTGCTGCACTGCGGCGTCGCGCCGGGCGGGCCGTGCAACGAGTCCAACGGCCTCGGCGCGTCCCGGGCCTGTCCGGGTTCGAGCTGCCAGTCCGCGTTCCATACGTACCGGTTCGAGTGGGACGCCTCGATCAGCCCGCAACAACTGCGCTGGTACGTCGACGGGCAGCTGTACCACACCGTCACATCTAGTCAGGTCGGTGCGTCCGCCTGGTCGCAGATGACCTCGCACCAGGGCTACTTCCTGCTGCTCAACGTCGCGATGGGTGGAGCCTTCCCGAACGGCGTGGCCGGCAGCGGCACGCCGACCGCGGCCACCGTCTCCGGTCGACCGATGCTCGTCGACTACGTGGCGGTGTACCAACGCGGAAGTGGCACCACCCCGCCGCCCACCACGCCGCCGCCCAGCGGCACGAGGGACGCGTACGCCCAGATCCAGGCCGAGTCGTTCAACGGGCAGAACGGCGTGCTCGTCGAGGCGTGCTCGGAGGGCGGGCAGAACATCGCGGCGCTGCGCAACGGTGACTGGGTGCGCTACGACAGTGTCGACTTCGGTTCCACCGGGCCCCGGGACTTCCTGGCCCGGGTCGCCTCCGGCGCGGGTGGCGGTGCGAGCGGCCTCGTCGAGGTGCGGGTGGACAGTCCGACAGCGGCACCGATCGGTAGCTTCGCGATCGGCAACACCGGTGGGTGGCAGAGCTGGCGTTCGGTGCCCGGCAACGTGGGCGCGGTGACCGGCCGGCACTCCGTGTACCTGACCTTCGCCAGCGGTCAGCCGAACGACTTCGTCAACGTCAACTGGTTCACCTTCCGTCGCTGATCCGACCCGACCGGGCCGCCTGTCGCACGATCACGCGACGGGCGGCCCGGTCCCTCCGCGGCGACCCCTGGACAGAAACAGTTAACTGTCTTAATAATAAGCGGAACGTCGACGTCCATGGATGCCCGAGCTGGGCGCGGAGGGCCGCATGAAACGCTCCAGATCACTTGTCCTGTCCCTGGTCACCGCGCTCGCCGCCACGCTCGGCGCGGCCTGGGTGGCGCTGCCCGCGTACGCCGCCGGGGCCACCGCCAGCTTCGTCAAGACCGCCGACTGGGGTTCCGGTTGGGAGGGGAAGTACACCATCACCAACGGTGGCACCTCGACCATCAACGGCTGGAGCCTCGCCTTCGACCTGCCGTCGGGCACCACCCTCGGCAGCTACTGGGACGCGCTGCTCACCTCCGCCGGTCAGCGGCACACCTTCACCAACCGGTCCTGGAACGGCGCCATCGCCCCGGGCGCCTCGGTCTCCTTCGGCTTCCTGGCCAGCGGCTCCGGCTCGCCCAGCGGCTGCCAGCTCAACGGCGCGTCGTGCGGCGGCGGCACCCCGCCCACCACGCCACCGCCCACGACTCCGCCGCCGACCACGCCGCCACCCACCACGCCACCGCCGACGAACCCGCCCACCGGTGACCTGCCCAAGCACCTGCTCACCGGCTACTGGCACAACTTCGACAACCCGGCCGTCGAGCTACGGCTGCGCGACGTCCCCACCGAGTACGACCTGGTGGCCGTCGCCTTCGCCGAGGCCACCTCGACACCCGGCGCGCTCACCTTCGGCATCGACCCCGGGCTCGCCGCGTCTCTCGGCGGCTACACCGACGCGGACTTCACCAACGACGTACGCACCCTGCACAGCCGGGGCAAGCGGGTGATCCTCTCGGTCGGCGGCGAGACCGGCCGGGTCACCGTGAACGACGCCGCGTCGGCCACGGTGTTCGCCGACACGGCCGCC
>NZ_JBSFBM010000176.1:0-14101 GCF_053592955.1 Micromonospora sp. NPDC002411
GCTAGCCGTCCCGCCGACGCTCCGGGGCCGGAATGCCCCCGGGGCGGACGGGTATGCCGACGGTGGAGGCGGTCGATGCCGCCTGCCGTACCTGGAAGGGAGACACCCCGTGACGAACCCGCAGCAGCAGGAGCTCCGCCGCAACGCGCTGGGCGCGACCAGCCAGGACAACAAGGGCCCCGCCCCGGGCGGACACCCGGCCAACCGTGGCACGTCGCGCGGCGACGCCGGTCGACCGGTGCCCAGGGGGCAGGTGTCGCCGTACGGCCCGGCCGGTGAGCCGGTGGCCGAGGACGACAGCGACACCCGCTGATCAGCGACCGCGACCGGACGGCCGCCGCAACCTGTTCCAGGTGGCGGCGGCCGTCAGTCCGTACGCGAGGTGCGGAACGATGTCGGAGATCCAGTCGGAGCGCCGCCAGGTGCGCGGGTCACTGAGCCCGAGCGCGGTGATCGATCCGTCCGTCATGGTCATCACACCGGCGCCGAGCAGGCCGGTGGCCACCGGCAGTGGTTGACGCCGATCACCGGCGTAGAGCGCGAACGCGACACCCGCGGCGATACCGAGCCCGTAACCGATCAGGGGCCCGAGGCCGGAGCGGCGGTTGGCCCTCCGGTCCCCGGACCCCAGATCCAGGTGGGCGAACCCGGCCAGCTTGTCGACGGTCTCCTGCGGGACATCGCTCTCCGGTCGCCCCCGAAGCGCCATGTCGAGGTAGCTCACCACGTTCAACGCGGTGCTCCCGACGGCGCCCGCGATGGCGCCGTCGGCCACGTCGACCCTTCTCACTTCGGGTCGCCCGGTTCGCGCTCACTCTTCGGCCCGTACGTGCGGTCGCCCCGTACCACGCCTCGTTGGCCGCGATCCTCCTGCAGGATCCGGTTCGCGACCTGGTTGGCCTTGCCGTCGGGCACCCGGCGTCCGGAGTCGTCGATCGCGTTGCGCAACCGCGCCCGCTGCTTGTCGTACGCGTTACTGCCCGGCCGTGGTCCTGGCATCTGCTGCCTCCTTCGTCGGCGGTCTGGGCGTACCGCGGCCGTCTACCCGTCTGCCGGCGGGCCAACCCCGGGTCACTGGGGCGCGCGGACCACGGCGACCGGGCACTGCGCGTGGTGCAGCAGCGACTGGCTCACCGACCCCAGCAGCAACCCGGTCACCTCGCCGCGCCCCTGCCCACCCACCACCACCAGTTGGGCGGAGCGGGACGCGTCGGCGAGCACGCTGCCCGTTCGTCCGCGTACTGCCCGGCAGGTCAGCCGTACCGTCGGGTGGCGCTCGGTCAGCCCGGTCAGCCAGCCGGCGAGCATCCGCTCCTGCTCGCCGTGCAGCTTCGCCTCGTCGTACACCAGGGGTTGCATGTCGCCGGGGCCGCTGCTGCCGGGATGCCGGTAGGCGTGCATCGCCACCAGTGGCACACCGCGGGACACGGCGGTCTCCGCGGCGAAGTCGGCCGCCACGCGGGAGGCCTCCGAGCCGTCCACCGCGGCCAGCACCGGCTCGTCGGGCCGTTGCGCGCCGCGGGCCACCAGCACCGGACAGTCGGCGTACGCGGCGACCTGCACGGCGACCGAGCCGACCACCAGCGCCGAGAAGCCGCCCAGGCCACGGTCACCGAGCACGATGAGCGCGGCGGTGGTGGACTCACCCACCAGCACGGCGGCGGCCTCGCCGTCGATGATCTCACCGGAGATCGACAGCCCGGGCACGGTCGCCTCGGCCTCGGCCACCGCCGCCTTGACCAGTTCCTCGGCCCCGTGGCGTAGCCCACCCCCGGGCGGCGCGCCTGGGGCGGGGGAGACCGGCACGTGCAGCAGCGGCCAGATGAACCCGTGCACGACCCGCAGCGGTCGGTGCCGCCGCGCGGCCTCCGTGGCGGCGAGGCGTACGGCCCGCAGCGCCGGCTCCGAGCCGTCCACGCCGACCACCACCGCAGCGTTGTTCGCCGAGTTCACCGCCCCACCTCCCGCCCGCGGTCAGTATCGCGGGCTCAGACGCCTCCGCGTCGCGATACCGCGGAGCGCGTCGGGGTCGGTACGCTGGCGACGACCGGCCGGGGAGGGGGCGTCGTCGATGGGTGAACCGGACCAGCCGAGCACCGCGCGGATGATCGACTTTTGGCTCGGTGGGGAGCATCACTTCCCGGTCGACGTGGCCGCCGCGAATGCGTTCGAGCAGGCGTACGGGCCGTGCGCGCCGGTGTTCCGGGAGCTGCGGGCGTTCCTGGGCCGGGCGGTGCGGGCGATGGCCGAGCACGGGGTGGACGGTTTCCTGGTGTTCGGCGCCGGGGTGCCCACGCGGGGCAACGTGCACGAGGTCGTCACCGACGCGACGGTGCTCTACACCGACGTCGACCCGGTCACCATCCGCCTGGGGCAGAGCATCCTCGCCGGCAGCGACCGGGCCGGCTACGGCTTCGGTGACGCGACCGACATCGGCACGATCGACCCGGCACAGTTGCACCGGTTCGTGCCCGGCTGGGGTCGACGGCCGGTCGGGGTGGTCTTCCTGGGCCTCGCCGCGTTCCTCGACGACGAGACGTTGACCCGTACGCTCGACGAGTTGTACTCCGCCGCGGCACCGGGGAGCCTGCTCGCCGTGGACTTCGACACCGAGGAACTGGCGGGTTACCCGCAGGCCCTGGCGATGATGGGCCCGCAGTTCCGGATGCGTCCACCGGAGGCGTTCGCGCCCCTGTTGGGTCGGTGGGCTCCGACGGCGGACGGGATCGTCCCCGTCACCGACTGGCGGCCGGAGGGTTCGCCGGCGCGGGTGCCCGACGCGTTCCACGGCGTGCTCGCGGCCCGGGGCGGCGACTGACCGCGCGGATCCGGCGTCCGGGGGCGTCCGTATGATGCTTGCCCTGTAGCAAGCTTCTCGAGAGGACGACCATGGTGGACGTGCCGGACGTGGTGTCGCGCGCGCTGCGCGACGCCCCGCCCGACCAACTGGCGGAGGCGGCGGACCGGGTGATCCGGTCGACGATGGGTGCGCTGCGCACCGACGTGTTCGTCGCCGACTACCGGATCAGCGGGCTGTGGCCGCTGCTGGATCCGGACCTGCCGGCGGCGGGTTTCCTGGCCTGTCACACCGTGGCACAGCGCTGTTTCAGCAGCCAGCAGCCGGTGCGCGATGGCGAGGGTCCCTGCCGGCTGTACCTGCCGTTGACGGTGTGGGGGGAGCGGCTGGGTGTGCTGTTGATCGAGCTTCCCGACGTACCCGGTCCGGCGGTCACCGGCCGCGCGACGGACGTCGCCGGCGCCCTGGCGGTGGCGATGCGCGCGGCCGACCGGGAGACCGACCGTTACCGGCGGGCGCGCCGCCGCGAGCGACTCACGATGGCCGCCGAGATGCAGTGGGACCTGCTGCCTGGTCGCAGCGTGGCGCACCGGGCGTTCGACCTGGCCGGCCAGCTGGAGCCGGCGTACACCGTGGGTGGTGACCACTTCGACTGGTCCCTGGACGGTGACCGTCTCACGCTGACGGTGCTCAACGGCGAGGGCAACGGTCTGGCCGCGTCGATGCTGACCTCGGTCACCGTCAACGCGATGCGCAACGCGCGTCGGTCCGGCGGCGGGCTGGTGGAGCAGGCCGAGTTGGCCTCGGACACGGTCTTCTACCAACACCGGGGCCAGCGGTATGTGGCCACTCTGCTGCTCGAGGTGGACACTCGCACCGGGCAGGTGCGGGCGGTCGACGCCGGTTCCCCGCACCTGCTGCGGATGCGGGGGTCCGTGGTGGAACAGATCAAGCTGGACCAGCAGCTGCCGTTGGGGATGTTCGCGGAGACCCGCTACGAGCTGCAGGAGTTGCGCCTCGAACCGGGTGACCGTCTCTTCGTGGTCAGCGACGGGGTGTGGGCCGCCGAGCCGCCGGGTCAGGAGCCGTACGGGCAGCGCGTGATGGCGCGTTCCCTGCGCGCCACGCGGTTGCAGCCGGCGGCCGAGGCGGTTGGTACGGTGATGCGCGAGCTGCACGCCTACCACGCGGAGTCCGATCTGCGGGACGACGCCGTCGTGGTCTGTCTGGACTGGCGCGGTCCGCGTGAGCGGGGCAGCGGGTGAGGGCCGCCGCTTCGCCGGGCGGCCAGCAGCGTAACGACGGCAGGGGACATCGGGTGGAGCGACCTGCGGATCTCGCCGCGGCGATCAACGCGGCTGCCGAGACGCTGATCGCCGTGCTCGATTCGGCCGCGTCGCGGCACCAGTTGCCGCCGACCCAGTTGCGGGTGCTGATGCTGATCAGCAACCGGCAGGAGACCAACGTCAACGGGTTGGCCGAGTTGCTGGACGTGGTGCCCTCGTCGGCGAGCCGCCTCTGCGACCGGCTGGAGGCGACCGGGTTGTTGCGCCGGGTGGCCGATCCACGTGACCGTCGCGAGGTGCGGCTGTTGCCGACCCCGGCCGCGCTGACCCTGTTGGAGGAGTTGGCGGAGCGGCGGCAGCGGGCGGTGCAGGCGGTGTTGGATCGGATGCCGACGCGGATGCAACACGATCTGTTGCTGGCGTTGGTCGGGTTCGCCCGGGCGGCGACGCAGCCGGTGCCCGAGCAGCACAACGACCCCGCAGCGCAGACGGCATGAGCGCGGCTCGCCCTCCACTAGTGTCCTAGGACGCTCTACGCGTGGTGATCCACGCCACAGTGCGGCAATGCCGCACCAGATGCCGCGCGGCAGCGCCTCAGGGGCCAGGCGGAAGCCCGATATAGTGACAGCGCACTTACCCGGCCCGCGATCATCGAGATCGCGGGCCGCGTCAGGGGAGGGCCCCGCCCGGGGCCGCAGGGGGAGCCGGCGGTGGTCGGCCCGACAACGCGTACGCCCCTCAGCCACGCCCGACGTCGGCTGGGGGCCCACGTGCCGTGGAGGAGGATCGGTGTCGCGTCGGCCGGCTCGGGCAGAGCAACCGCCGGACACCGGTGACCAGACTCCCGGCAACCAGGTGCTCACCCTGCCCAACCTGATCAGCTTCGGACGGCTGCTGGGCGTACCTCTATTCCTCTACCTCTTCCTGGTCAGCCGGGCCGACGTGGCGGCGATCGTCGTGCTCGCCATCGGCGGCACCACCGACTGGGTCGACGGTTGGATAGCCCGCCGCCTGCGCCAGGTCAGCCGACTCGGCGAACTGCTCGACCCCCTCGCCGACCGGCTCTACATCCTCGCCACCCTGATCGCGTTCACCGCGCGCGAGGTGGTGCCGTGGCAGTTCACCGCGGCGCTGCTGGCCCGCGAGCTGCTCCTGCTCGGCTCCCTGGCGGTGCTGCGCCGCTACGGGTACGGGCCGCCGCCGGTGCACTACGTGGGTAAGACCGCGACGTTCCTGCTCCTCGCGGCCTTCCCGGTGCTGCTGCTGGCGACCGAGTGGAGCGCCGCGGCGACGGCGACCGCCGCGATCGGATGGGGGCTTGCCTGGTGGGGGCTGGTGCTCTACTGGGTGGCCGGCGCGATGTACGTCGTACAGGCGGCCCGGTTGGTGCGCGCGGCCCGCGGCCCGGGAGCGGCGGCGTGAGCGCGCCGCGGCTCGGGAAGCCCGGCCAGGACCGGGTGTACGCGCCGGACTTCCTCACCGAACTGTTCCGCAACCCGTTGGATCCGGGGTACGCGGACGCGGCGGCCGCCCGTCGGCGGTCGGCGGAGTCCGGGCCGGTGCGGGGTTGGCGGGCGCGGTCGTCGCGGACGGTCAGCCTTGTCGTGGTGGTGATGCTCGGCTTCCTGTTCGCGGTCGCGTACCGGCAGACGATGGCCGACGAGCCGGGGCGCAGCCAGGCCCGTTCCGGTCTGGTGACGCAGATCAAGGAGCGGGAGAATCAGACCGACCGGTTGTCGACGCGGGCCGACCAGCTGCGCGAGGAGGTCAGTCGGCAGCGGGACGCGGCGTTGAGCGGGTCGGCGGCGGCCCGGCTGCGCAACCTGGAGGCGAGTACGGGCCTGGGCCGGGTGCGCGGTGACGGTGTGGTGGTGCGGTTGGCGGACGCGCCGGACAACGCGGATGCGGTGACCGGCGCCGGTGCTGGTCCGCCGCGGGTGCTGTACAGCGACCTGCAGGGGGTGGCCAACGCGTTGTGGAGTGCCGGCGCGGAGGCGATCGCCATCAACGGGCAGCGGTTGACGTCGACGTCGACGATCAGGTCGGCGGGTGAGGCGATGTTGGTGGACTTCCGGCCGGTGACCGGGCCGTACGAGGTGTCGGCGATCGGCCCGGGTTCGATGCGGCGCAAGTTCGAGACCAGTCGGAACGCGGCGTTGATGCGGGAGGTCGCGCAGAAGACCGGGTTGTCGTTCGGTGTGCGGGAGTCGGACGACCTCACCCTGCCGGCGGCTGCGGAGCCGCAGCTACGCTACGCCAAGCCGTCGGTCAGTCCGAGCCCTTCCGCGTCGGGTGTCCGGTCCGGCAGTCCCGGGTCGTCCGGTCCGACGACGACAGTTAGCCCCTCCGGAGGTGGCCGATGATCGCGGTGCTGGCGTTGCTCGCCGGTGTGGTGCTCGGTGTGGTGCTTGATCCCGCGGTGCCGGCGGCGTTGCAGCCGTACCTGCCGATCGCGGTGGTGGCCGCGTTGGACGCGGTGTTCGGTGGTGTGCGGGCGCGTTTGGACCGCATCTTCGACGATAAGCAGTTCGTGGTGTCGTTCATTTCGAACGTGCTGGTCGCCGGTCTGATCGTGTATCTGGGCGACCAGTTGGGGGTGGGCGGGCAGTTGTCCACCGGTGTGGTCGTCGTGTTGGGTGTGCGTATCTTCGGCAACGTGGCGGCGATCCGCCGGCACCTGTTCCGGGCGTAGGTTGATTGCGATGAGTGACGAGCAGACCGACACGGGGACGGGGTGGCCGCAGCCGGCGGGTCCGGCGCGGCCGGGTGGGCCGGCGGGTGAGCCTGATCCGCGGCCGGATGCGCCGGATCCGGACGAGCTGAGCCCGTTGGCGCCGCAGGGTGAGCCCGCGGAGCCGGAGTCGAGCGATGAGCCTGCGGTGGAGCCGGTCGACGACGGCGCGACGGTGGATTTGAGCGCGGTGTCGCGGTCGGGGGAGCCGGCGGAGAGTTCCGACGGGTCGGCCGAGCCGGTGGCGAGCGCTGACGGGTTGGCCGAGCCGGTGGGGGAGTCGACGCCGGCGGTGGGTGGTCGGTCACGGTTGAGTGCTGCCGGTGTGATGATCGTGGCGTTGTTGGTGTTGCTGGGCTTCACGTTGGTCGTGCAGTTGAAGACGACGTCGAAGGACCCGACGTTGGCGGCGACGCGGCAGGAGGACCTGGTCCGGATCCTGTCGGATCTGGATGCGCGGGAGAGCCGTCTTCAGCAGGACATCCGTGCTCTGGAGGACAGCCAGCGGCAGTTGCAGTCGGGTGAGCAGGGCCGTCAGGCGGCGTTGGACGAGGCGACGCGGCGGGCGGACGAGTTGGGGATCCTGGCGGGTACGTTGCCGGCGGTGGGCCCGGGTCTGACTGTGCAGTTCGATTCCGGTGCCAAGCCGATCACGGCGAACCGGGTGTTGGACGCGGTGCAGGAGCTGCGGGGTGCGGGCGCCGAGGCGATGCAGATCTCCGGTGGTGATCGGGCGACGGTGCGGATCATCGCGTCGACGTATTTCCTCGATGGGGACAACGGGTCGTTGGTGGTGGAGGGGCGTCGGTTGACGGGGCCGTACACGATCACGGTGATCGGTGATCCGGCGACGATGCGTACGGCGTTGAACATTCCTGGTGGGGTGGTGGCGTCGGTCCGGGGTGGCGGCGGTAACGTGACGTTTGGGGAGCGTGAGGTCGCCGAGGTTTCGGCGCTGCACGTGCCGATCAAGTTGGAACACGCCCGTCCGGTCTCCTGACCGGCGCGGCCGCCCCGGACCTGGGTGGTCCGGGGCACCGATGGATGAAGGACGCGTCTGGTGATTCCTGAGGATCTGCGATACACCGCCGAGCATGAGTGGGTGGCGGGTGACGGCACGGGTGTGATCCGGGTCGGCATTACGCACTTCGCGCAGGACGCGCTGGGTGACATCGTGTACGTGCAGTTGCCCGAGGCGGGTTCGGTGGTCGCGGCCGGTGACTCGTTGGGTGAGATCGAGTCGACCAAGAGTGTGTCGGAGATCTACGCGCCGGTCGCGGGTACGGTTGCGGCCCGTAACGAGGCGTTGGGTGACACGCCTGAGCTGATCAACACTGATCCGTACGGTGAGGGTTGGTTGGTGGAGATCACGCCGAATGATCCGACGGCGACGGATGGGTTGCTGACGGCGGGCGCGTATCAGAAGATCACCGAAGGCTGAGTGAGCTTGTTCCGGTGCGTGGGCTGTCTGCGCGCGTCCGGTTGCCCTGCATTTCGGCGCTGGCTAGGCTCGCCCAGTCGACCGAGAACCCAAATAGTTGAGCGTTGCGGAATTGCCTTCCCGGGCACGGGGAGCCAGCCGCCGGGTGTTCACGTGCCCGGCGGCCAGACCCGCCATTACCCGACGCCGACCGAACAGATCCGTGAGGTGGTCCCATGACGCGGCCAGACGACGAGTTCCCCCCACTCGACGTCACTTCGACGCTCAATCTCGGTTCGCTCGACGAAGTGCTGGAGGGGCCGGACACCGATGTGGTGCCGAGCCGGATGTCCGGTTCGTTGCCGCCGGGTATGGCGCTGCTGGTGGTTCGTCGAGGTCCGAATGCGGGTGCCCGGTTCTTGTTGGACCACGATGTGACGACCAGTGGCCGGCATCCGGACAGTGACATCTTCCTCGATGACGTGACGGTGTCGCGTCGGCACGCGGAGTTCCACCGTGACGGTGGCACTTTCACGGTGCGGGACGTGGGCAGCTTGAATGGCACGTACGTGAATCGTGAGCGCGTCGAGGCGGCCACGTTGAGCAATGGTGACGAGGTTCAGATCGGTAAGTTCCGGGTGGTGTTCATCGCCGGTCCGCGCCCGGAGGAGGAGGCCGGCCGGGGGTGAACGAGCCTGCGGCCTCCACGTCACCCGGTGCGGCCCGGTCTCAGCCGCTGATGAGCATCGGTGAGGTGCTCGGGCAGTTGCGGGTGGATTTCCCGGACACCACGATCTCGAAGTTGCGGTTTCTCGAGGCCGAAGGGCTGGTCGAGCCGCAGCGGACGGCGGCGGGTTACCGGAAGTACAGCTGGGACGATGTGGCGCGGTTGCGGTTCGTGTTGACCGCGCAGCGGGACCGGTATCTGCCGTTGCGGGTGATCCGTGAGCAGTTGGCGCAGTGGGATTCGTCCGGTGAGCAGCCGGAGAGGTCGCGGCCGGCGTTGGTGGCGGTTGGTCCTGATGGTGCGGTGCCGGGTCGTGAGTCGGAGCCGGCCGAGTCGTCGCAGGTGCGGCTCGGCCGGGCGGACTTGGTGGCGCGTAGTGGGATCGACGAGTCGACGTTGGTGGAGTTGGAGCGGCTCGGTGTGCTGGTGTCGGATCCGCCGGGTTGGTATGACGGGGATGCTCTGATCATCGCGTCGGCGGTGGCGGGGTTGGCGTCGTACGGGTTGGAGCCGCGGCATCTGCGGGGTTATCGGACGGCGGCGGACCGTGAGGTTGGTTTGTTCGCGCAGTTGGTGGCGCCGTTGGCGCGGCAGAGTGATCCGGCGGCGCGGGCGCGGGCTGCGGAGACGGCGCGGGAGTTGGTGGCGTTGTCGGAGCAGTTGCACGCGGCGTTGGTGCGGGTGGGTTTGCGGTCGACGTTGGGTCGTTGATGGTGCCCGGTGGGTGGTGGCTGAGCGGAAAGATCTCTTCCGGGAAGCGTGCCGTAGGCTTGCCGGGGTAACCCCTTTCTGGCGCGGGCGTGGTGCTGTAGCGCATGGGACGGCCGTGTCGCGGTCCGTGTACCGTGCAGGGAAGGGCGCGGTGCGGCGTAGGTGACAACGACACGGAGGCGGCGGTGCGCGAGCTGAGCGTGGTCGGAGTTCGGGTGGAGTTGCCTAGCAACCAGCCGATCGTCCTGCTCAGGGAGGTCGAGGGGGACCGCTATCTGCCGATCTGGATCGGTGCGGTCGAGGCGACGGCTATCGCTTACGAGCAGCAGGGGGTCAAGCCGGCCCGGCCGTTGACTCATGATCTTCTGCGGGATGTGTTGGCGGCGTTGAAGGCGCCCTTGCAGGCGGTGGAGATCACCGAGCTCAAGGAGAACGTGTTCTACGCGGATCTGTTGATCGGTGATGGGGTGCGGGTGTCGGCGCGGCCGAGCGATTCGATCGCGTTGGCGTTGCGTGTCGGTGCGCCGATTCGTTGTTCGGAGCAGGTCCTCAGCGAGGCGGGGATCGTTATCCCTGATGAGCAGGAGGACGAGGTGGAGAAGTTCCGCGAGTTCCTGGACCAGGTGCGTCCGGAGGATTTCGCGGGCTGAGGTGTTCCTGGGCTCTGCGCCCTGGGTGTCACGGTCGGTGATGCCCTGGTGCGGTTGGTGATCTTTCCTGGTGACTGCGCGGCGTGTCGCGTCGGTTCCTCCGTGGTAACCCCTGAAGGTGGCTATAGGGTTGCCGTGTCGAGGGGTGCGCGTCCCGGAAACGACGCGTCACCGCACTGACGGGGAGGTTGTCCGGATGCACGAGCCGCAGGATTCCGATCCGGGTCGAGAGTGGGTTGAGCCGGGTGCCTCGTCGCCGCAGGTGGCGGTCGAGGGTGAGGGTTCGGTTGGCTACCGGGGTGTGACGGCCTGCCACGCGGTGGGCATCAGTTACCGGCAGTTGGATTACTGGGCGCGGACGACGCTTGTGGTGCCGAGCGTTCGCGACGCTTCGGGTTCGGGGACGCAGCGGTTGTATTCGTTCCGGGACCTGGTGGTGTTGAAGGTCGTGAAGCGGTTGTTGGATGCGGGGGTGTCCCTGCAGAACATCCGTAAGGCGATCGAGGCGTTGCGGTCGCGTGGTGTGGAGGATCTGGCCGGGATCACGCTGATCTCCGATGGGACGACGGTGTATGAGTGCCGGTCTCCGGAGGAAGTGGTCGACCTGTTGCAGGGGGGCCAGGGCGTTTTCGGGATCGCGATCGGTGGGGCTTTCAAGGAGATCCAGGGGTCGTTGTCGCATCTGCCGGCGGAGCCGGCGACGAGCGGCCCGGTGGAGCCTGCGGTGACGTCTGATGCGGATCCGGTCGGTGACGAGTTGGCGGCGCGGCGGGCGCGGCGGCGGGCCGGCTGAGCGTTCCCATTTCCCGGGCTTTTTCCGGTTGGTTTTCTCGCGACCCTCGGTAACTGTGGTGGGGGCCGGTGGGTCGGTGCGGTCCATTGTGGATACGGTGGGTGTCGTTGCGGTGGCCGATTGTGGATTTACCTGTCGGTAGTGGTGACGCAGCGTGTGTGGGGATTGTCGGGAACCCGATACCGGGGCGCTGACCGGAGGCGTTTGACACGCTATGGTCCCTGACGGTTCTGGACCCTTCACCCCCCGGAAGGAACGACCGTGACGGTTACGGAAGAGACCGCTCCCGCTTCGCACTACGACCGTATTGGTGGTGCCAGTTCGGTCAAGGCGGCGGTTGAGCTGTTCTATGACAAGGTGCTCGTAGACCCTGAGTTGGCGGGTTACTTCTCCGATGTGGACATGGTGGGTCAGCGGCGGCATCTGACGTTGATGTTGACCACGGTCCTGGGTGGCCCCAACGAGTACACCGGGCGTGGGTTGGCCGAGGCGCACCAGCCGTTGAACATTCCGGTGGAGCACTACGCGAAGGTGGGCGAGCACCTGACGGTGACGCTGACCGAGTTGGGTGTTCCGGCGGACATCCTGGCTGATGTGCAGACGGTGCTGGGACAGGTGCAGGACCAGGTGGTGGCCCGCGAGAACCGGTCGGGCGCCTGAGCGTGGACGCGGCCCGACTCAAGCAGAGCTGGTCGCTGGTCGCCGCGCACGGCGACCAGGTGCCGCTCTACTTCTACTCGACGTTGTTCCTGTCTCATCCCGAGACGCGGCAGATGTTCCCCACGAACATGGCCGGGCAGCGGGATCGCCTGGTAACCGCGCTGGGTCACATCGTGTCCAACGTGGACCAGGTGGAACACCTGGTGGGTTTCCTTCAGGACCTCGGCGCCGATCACCGTAAGTTCGCGGTCCGCGCGGAGCACTACCCGGCGGTCGGTGAGGCGCTGGTGGCGACGTTGCAGCACTTCCTCGCCGAGCAGTGGACCGACGAACTGGCGGCGGACTGGACGGCCGCGTACGGGTTGGTCGCGCAGGTGATGACGGAGGCCGCGCAGGCCGCCGAGGCGGTGAACCCGCCGTGGTGGGTGGCGGAGATCGTGGCGCACGAGCGGCGGGCGTTCGACGTGGCGGTGTTGACGGTGCGTCCGCAGTACCTGTTGCCGTTCACCCCCGGCCAGTCGGTGGGGGTGTCGCATCCGTCGGTGCGGTCGTGGCGGTACTACTCGCCGGCGAACGCGCCCCGCGCGGACGGCACGTTGGAGTTGCACGTGCGGGCCGCGCCGGGTGGGGCGGTGTCGTCGCGGTTGGTGTACGGGTCGGCGGTGGGTGATCGGATCCACCTGGCGGCGCCGGTGGGGGATCGGCTGGCGTTGTGGTCGGCGGGTTCGAGTGACCTGCTGTTGTTGGTGGCGGGCACGGGCTGGGCGCCGGTGAAGGCGTTGGTGGAGCAGGTGGCGGCGGAGGGTTCCCGCCGGCGGGTGGACCTGTACGTGGCGGCTCGTTCCCGTAGTGAGCTCTACGACAGCGAGGCGATCGACAAGTTGGCGTCGTCGCACTCGTGGTTGACGGTGACGTACGTGGTGGGTGCCGACGTGCACCGACCGGGGGAGTTCGTGCACGCGGTGGATCGGGCGTTGGCCGACGGTGACTGGCGTTCCCGGCACGTGTTCGTGTGTGGATCGGACGAGATGGTTTCGCACGCGGTGCAGACGTTGGTCCAGGCGGGTTTCCACCCGGGTCAGGTGCATCACGAGGGCCTGGGTTCGCAGTGGTACGGCTCGGCCTGGCGCACGGCGGTGCAGGAGACGACCGCCGGTGACACTTCGGGAGGCGGGAACAGGTGAGCGCGACCCCGATCAGTCGGTATGACGGGATACAGGTTTCCGGCGGTGTGCAGGTGCGGATGACCGCCGACCGGGTCCGGCGGTGGGAGTTCGGGTCCGCGTCGTTCGCCCGGCGTGGTTACGACAACGCGGACGTGGACCGGTTCCGGGTGCAGGTGGCCGACGAGTTGGACCTGCTGGCGACGCAGATCGCGACGTTGCGGGCGGAGAACGAGCGGCTGAACGACCGGGTGGAGTTGCACCGGCACGGGGTGATCCCGAGTACGGGTGCGGCGGCGAAGGTCCCGGCGGCGCGGGAGGTGAATCTGCTGTCCGCGGCGCAGCGTGAGGCGGAGCAGATCATCGCGCAGGCGCACGACTACGCGCGGCGGGTCGCCGAGTACGCCCGGGTGCAGTACGAGAGTTACCTGCACGCGGCGGAGGCCGAGGCGAAGCAGGAGGCGGAGCGGGCGGTGGCGGAGTACCGCAGCGCGGCGGGGCCGAGCTTCGACGACACGGTGGCCACCCGGGAGGCGTTGCGGATCTTCGGCGAGATGATGGTGTCGCACATGCAGGCGGCGGCGCGGCATCTCGACGACGGCAGTGAGCATCTGGCTCGCACGATGGACCGGATCGCGGCGGAGACGCCGGGGGCGCCGTTCGCTGCTGGTGCGGCGGCGGGCCGGTCGGCGTTGCCCCGGCACCAGCAGCGCTGACCTCGCCGGGGCGCGGCGGCGGGCCCGCTCAGGTGGTGGCGGCGCGGACGGCGTCGGTGATCGGGGTGGGGCCGGCGACGAGTTCCACTGTCGCGCCGGTGGTGCGTGGTTCGTCGAGGAGCGCGGCGAGGACGTGGGCGACGTCGGCGCGGCTGATGGCGCCGCGTCCGGCGTGCCGGGTCAGGGTGACGGCCGCGGTGGGTGGGTCGTCGGTGAGACGTCCGGGTCGCAGCACCGTCCAGTCCAGGTCGCGGTCGCGTAGGTCGTTTTCGGCGGCGCGTTTGGCGCGTAGGTACGCCGCCCACACGTCGTCGGTGCCGGCGGCGGGTGGGTCGTCCACGCCCATCGAGGAGACGAGCAGGTAGCGGCGGACACCGGCGCGGGTGGCGGCGTCGGCGAGGAGCGCGGCGGCGGCCCGGTCGACGGTGTCCTTGCGGGCGGCGCCGC